>CALWKP010000149.1 GCA_944381295.1 uncultured Clostridia bacterium
AAAAAATGCTTTTGCCCTCCCAAATAGTATGGGGACGGTAAGGCGGACGAAGTTTCCACGATTTGCCGACCGCAGGACCATCCGGTAGCGACCATAAATTCCCCAAAAGGGAAAAGCGCGGGCACTAGGAAAGTTTTTCGCTGATAGCCGGGCGGAGGTTACGACGCGTGCGCGACTTGCCGACCGCAGGTCCGTGCGCGACTTGCCGACCGCAGGTCCGTGCGCGATTTGCCGACCGCAGGTCCGTGCGCGATTTGCTGACCGCTGGTCTTAGGGTAAGTGATTTTTAAAAATCCAGCTCGAGAGTGCCGGTATAATCGTACAGTTCCCGGTAAAGCTGCGCCGCGCGTGCGCGATAGTATTCCATCGTCGCACCTGCTCCCGTTACCTGCGCCATGCTCCCTCCGGCGGCTTCCGCTTCTTCCGCAATCTTTTGCAGAGCATCCGGCGTCTCTGCTACCCATTGCTCCTGTTCTGCCCGGAATTCTTCTTTCTCCGCTTCTCCTGCTGCGTCCAACAGCCGTTTGTATGCCGAATCTACTTCATTTTTCCAGATGTTTGTAAATTCTGTCGCCAGATTCAGCATATCCGTCGTCGAATATGCTTCATCCTGTCCGTCACGGTATGCCTGGTCGATCGCATTTTCGGCGAATAATGTGTTGAAGTTTTCATCGTCCGTCGTGATCGTGTCCACAACTTCCCCTGTCTGCGAACTTTGCGGCTCTTCCTCCTCGGAACTTTCCGGCTCCGAACTTTCCACAATACTGCTTTCCGGTTCCGAAAAACTCGATTCTGGCTGCGATGAGCTTTCCTCCCCCTGATCTCCAAACCAGGAACATCCTGCCGTCAACGATAGTATCATGATGAAAGCAGCTGCAACCGCTGCCAATTTCTGCGTTTTCATGCAAATCCCTTCCTTTCCTCATCTGAAAACGTTGTTTTCCTGTTTTTACTGTATCATATTTCCACATGGCCTTGCAACAACAGTTTTGTTACCACGTCGGAAACTCCTTTGCCATCCTCTCCAATTGCCGGTAGATCCGACCGATCTGATTCGCGGGAATCGGATTCTTTCCTTTCCCGATCTCCAGGGTGAATCCCGGACGTCCAAACTCCTTAAGAAACCAATCTTTAAACCCTCCCGCCGACGCCAGCCTTTCCGGCTGCGCAACCCGATATCCAGTCATATCCCCGATTTTTTCTGCCATTTCCCGCGAGCCTTCCGGCGCATTCCCCTGAAAATCCCAGTAGATTTCTTCCCCCTGACTATGAAACGCCAGGACCCGTGCGAAATTTTCCACACGGCAGCAGCGTACGATGGCGCGTGTCTCCGGTTCGCTTTCCGGAACAGGCCCTCCATAGCGTGTCGGACCAGGCCCTGTAATCCCGTTTTCCCGTTCCAGTTTCCGGAGCCCCTGCCAGCCTGCGTTAAAATTGTGGTTCAGATCAACTCCCCGTGCGTTTGCCTGCCAGCCTTTTCCTTCCCCCGCAGTCCGCACAAACGGTTCCAGCGCTCCGGCAGCTTCCGGCCCGTGCAGCGCAATTTCTACCCCATCGGGATTGACGCACGGCACAATAATTATCCGGAATTTTTCAATCCATTCTTTCGCGTCCCAGTTGTTGATTTTCCGGCCGTCCCGCAGTGAAGTTCCTAAATCCCACGCAAAATTCAAGAGGAATAGCACGGTAATCCATTCCTGTCCGTGGAATCCTCCGGCATAACATACCGGGGTGTGACCCTGGCCAATCTCCAGGGCATACAGCTTCCGGCCCAATACGCTGTTTCCCAACGTCCTCATCCGCACCGGAGTGCCGATCTCTGCAATTTCCCGTACTGCCGTCTTTCGAATACCGGCATCCGGCGGTACGTCAAATCTGAGCAGTTTCACCCGATCACCTCCTTACCATACAGGATACACCCAAATCCCCTGCGAGACCTGCCGAAACCGCGTTGCAATCGCACAGGATTTGATTTATAATAGCAATCAGATTAAACCGGTATGGAATCAGGAGGGATTTTGATGAAACTCACAGAAAAAACAGTCCATCAAGAGTACCTGTATCGAGGAAAAATCATCAATGTACGGTTGGACGATGCCGAACTGGAAAATGGAAACCTGGTAAAACGGGAAGTGGTAGAACATCCGGGCGGGGTAACGATCGGTGCGCTGAATGAGAAAAATGAACTTTTATTTGTGCGGCAGTTCCGGTATCCGTACGGGGAAGTCGTGCTGGAGACTCCGGCAGGCAAACTGGAAAAGGGTGAAGACCCGCTGGAAGCCGGAAAACGTGAACTGAAAGAGGAAACCGGAGCGACCGGGGAAGATTATCAATTCCTGGGGAACCTGTACCCGACGCCGGGTTACTGTGGAGAAATTATCCGGCTGTATTTCTGCCGGGTGAAGGAATATGGCGAATCCCATCCGGACGATGATGAGTTTCTGGAAGTCGAAAGGATCCCGCTGGAAAAAGCAGTGGAAATGGTGATGGCGAACGAGATCCCTGACGCGAAAACGCAGGTGCTGATTTTGCGGATCGCAAATCTGATAGCCGCCCAAAAAGGGTAAGGCTTGGGGGAATGCGGCGAGATGGCCGAGGGTTTGGCGGAAGATTTCTTTCGGAGCGCTGTGCTGGCCGGTTCAGCCGTCCAGGGCGCTGCGCGGTTTCCGTTCAGACGCAGTCTGGCGACGGCTTTGCGCCGCAGAAAAAAAGGAGTTGAGGAAATGTCTGTAATTACTCAGGCAAAAAGAATTGTATTTAAAGTGGGTACCTCCACATTGACCTATGAGAATGGGAAACTGAACCTTCGCCGCATTGAAACATTGTGTAAGGTGCTCAGCGACCTGCACAATTCCGGCCACGAGATCATTCTGGTCACGTCCGGGGCGATCGGCGTCGGGGTCGGAAAACTCGGCCTGAAATCACGTCCGGAGGAAACCGAAAAGAAACAGGCTGTTGCGGCGGTAGGCCAGTGTGAGCTGATGTTCATTTATGATAAGCTTTTCGGGGAATATAACCAGACGGTCGCACAGATCTTGCTCACGGCCGACGCGACGGAAAGCGAATCCAGCCGGAAAAATGTGGAGAACACCTTTGAAGAACTGCTCAAAATGGGCATTATCCCCGTAGTGAATGAAAACGATACGGTGGCGGTCGACGAACTGGTTGGACATTGCTTTGGTGATAACGATACGCTTTCGGCAACGGTTGCGGCGGTTGTGGAAGCTGATTTGCTGGTGATCCTGACAGATATCGACGGGCTGTACGATGCCAACCCAAGGAATAACCCGGACGCAAAACGGATTCCGTATGTGCGGGAGATCACGGACGAGATTCGTGCGTTGGCGGGGGGTACTGGCTCCAACCGCGGCACCGGGGGGATGCGTACGAAGATTTCGGCAGCGGAGATCGCGTTGGCGAACGGGATTACCTGCTGTGTGATCAGCGGAGCGGACCCGAAAACGATTTACCGGTTGTTTGACGGCGAACAGATTGGGACGACGTTTGCGGCGCAGAGGAAATAAACAGCAGAGACGAAGGAAAGAATAGAGACTGGAAAGAAGGGCAGGTCGATCAGGAATGACAGAACTGGAAAGGATGGGGCAACGCGCCAAAGAAGCTGCGAGGGTATTGGCAACCGCAGGGGCAAAAAAAGACGCTGCCCTGCTGCACGCCGCCGACGCACTGGAACAGGAGATGGAAACGATACTGGAAGCGAATGAACAGGATCTTGCCGCAGCCCGGGAACGCGGGATGTCGCAGGCGATGCTGGATCGTTTGGCATTGAACCCAGGAAGAATCCAGGGGATGGCAAACGGGATTCGCGAGGTAGCGGCACAGGCGGACCCGATTGGCCGGGTGTTGGAAGGCAGTGTGCGTCCGAATGGCCTGCGCACTGCGAAAGTAAGCGTGCCGTTGGGGGCCATCGGGATGATCTACGAAGCGCGTCCGAATGTGACGGCAGATGCGGCGGCACTGTGTTTAAAGGCCGGGAACGCAGTTATTCTGCGCGGCGGAAAGGAAGCAATCCGTTCCAATACAGCGATTGCGGAGACCCTCCGGAAAGCGGTTGCCGCCAAGGGGCTTCCGGAAGACAGTATTCAGCTCGTACAGGACACGACACGGGAATCCTCGGTGGCGATGATGGGACTTACCGGTTATTTGGATGTCCTGATTCCTCGGGGCGGGGCAGGACTGATCCGGTCGGTCGTGGAGAATTCCCGGGTACCGGTGATCGAGACCGGGGTAGGGAACTGCCATGTGTATGTGGACGGACATGCAGATTTGGATATGGCAGCTGAAATCGTGTTTAATGCGAAGACGTCGCGGCCATCGGTGTGCAACGCGATCGAAACGGTGCTGGTCCATCGGGATGTTGCGGAAAAATTCCTGCCGGAGATGAAGCGCAAGCTGGACGAAAAGCAGGTAGAGCTGCACGGATGTCCCATTACCCGGGAAATCCTCGGGGACAGCGTTGTTCCGGCGGCGGAAGAGGATTGGGAGACAGAATATCTGGATTACAAGCTGGCGGTAAAGGTTGTGGAGTCGTTTGACGAAGCGGTCAAGCATATCCGGAACTATTCTTCGGGGCACAGCGAAGCGATCGTCACAGAGGATTACCGTGCGGCGGAGCGGTTTACGGCGGAAGTGGACGCGGCAGCCGTTTATGTCAACGCATCGACGCGGTTCACGGACGGCGGTGAGTTTGGTCTGGGAGCGGAAATCGGGATCTCGACACAAAAACTGCATGCACGCGGCCCGATGGGGATTCAACAGCTGACATCCACAAAATTTGTGATCAAAGGCGACGGACAAATCAGATGAACAGGGAGGAACGCATGAAGAAAGAAAACGGGGCTCAGGAGCGCGTAGAACAGAAAACGGGAATGACGGAAACGGAAGCCCCGGCAATAGAAGGAGTCGAAGTATCGTCGGATTACCGGGGGATTTATCCGGAGAAACCGACCGTACAGGCGGCAGAGGATGCGGAAAAAGAGACAGGAAGCACGGAGAGCGGGACGTCGAATTCTCCATCAGGAAACAGTACCGGCGGCGGTACCCGGAAAGGGAAATCGAGGAAACGGAACCGTTCGAAGAATGCTGGAAACCAGGGGAAAGCGGATACCGAAAAAGACTTGACCGTACAGGAGAAACCCAAAGCGGTGACGGAAGCGGAACCGGACCCCGAGCCTGATCCGGAACGGGATGATTTCCTGCCGGAGGAAGAGACAAGCACAGGGGACGAACTGCTGACGACAACGCCGATAGCCAGTCTGGATGCGGAAGAGATCGCGCGGGCAGCACGGCGCAGGCCGAGAAGGAAGCGGAAATATGGGATTTTCGTGGGGGCGCTGGTATTGGTGCTGGCGCTGGTAGGCGTAGGTTTTTTGGTGACGTCGATCGGGACGCAGGTATACCGGGTGCTGACAGATGATTCGCAGCTGCGTGCATACGATACCTTTTTGACGCCGGTGGTTATGCAGGACCCGGAACCGTTTGAAGATATTGCGGATGCGAGCGGTGAAATGATCTTGACGTCGTCGGTATGGCGGGCGATCATGGTAAACGGTACCGAGTACAATGAATACGACGATCTTGGCAGGACGATCGTTCCGTTGGTAGATGTTACGGATGCCTGTCATGAACTGTTCGGGCCGGATTGTGATATTCGTCCGGAAGACGCGCCGACAGATTCGTTTTATGAGTTTGACGAAGAGGACAATACGTTCCATGTAACGCCGTACAGTTCGCAAAGCAGTTTCATCCCGTACACAGAGAGCAGTAAAAAAAGCGGCGCGTCAACGGTGCTGCGGGTAGGGTACGTTTCGGCAAGCGACGAATGGAGGACGGATGCGTCCGGGGAAGTACAGAGTCCGGAGCCGGTGAAATATATGGAATACGTGCTGCAATCGGATGCGCAGACGGGGATGGAATATATTACCGCGATCCGTGTAGGATAGCGGAAGGACGAAAAGGCAGGATTCCCGTCCAGGAAAAAATTGGACAGCAAAATAAATCATGCATAGGAAAAAAGGCCGCGTTTTGGGAAAGACTGTCATACAGTCAGACCTCAAACGCGGTTTTTTGCAAAAGATACAGGACAAGCGCGGGGAAGAGTCTTTGCTTTCCCGGGGCAATTTCGAAAACAGGAGGCTTTTGGATGGGTGCGATAACGATAGAAGAATATGTGGAAGGGTTGCCGGAACAAGGGAAAGATCAGGTCAGGGAGTTTATCAAGTTTCTGCGTGATACAGCTCCGGAATATACGGAGAAAATCTGTTTTTCGATGCCGATGTGGCTGGCAGGGGAGAAAATGCGGGATGGATATATCGGGGTATCGGGAGCAAAAAGGCATTTTTCGGTACATTTTTCCGAAGAGCAAATGATAGAAGAACTGCGGGAAATGCTGCCTGGCTGCAAAACCGGAAAACGGTGTATCAATATTGGATATGGCGATACGGAAACGATTGAAGCGGTGAAGCAAAAAGTGCGGGAATTTATGGAAAGGAAAAGCTTACGATAGAGCTTATTGAGGCAGAAGAGGAAAAAATCCCCGGATTGACAAACCTGGTACTTAGTGTTATGATGCACTGGTACTAAGTAATACTGACTACTGGATAAGCAAAACCAGGGAGGGGATTTTTTGGAAAACCTCACAGAAATGCTCAAAGGCGTACTGGAAGGGTGTGTGCTTGAGATCATCAGCCGGCAGCAGACCTACGGCTACGAGATCACTCGCCAGCTCAATACGCTTGGATTTTCGGATGTTGCGGAAGGGACAGTCTATACGATTCTGCTTCGTCTGGAAAAGAACGGACTGGTGCGTACCGAAAAGAAAGCTTCCACTTTGGGACCTCCCCGGAAATTTTATTCTCTGAATGAAAAGGGAATGGAAGAATTGCAGGCATTTTGGAAAAAATGGGAGTTTCTTTCTGGAAAAATGCAGGAACTGCGGGAGGATACTAATGAAAAAATTTTTTGATACTTATTTGAATGTAAAAAAATCATGGAAGAAAAGAAAAAATACCGGCAGCAGGCAGCCAGGATAGCCGCTTTGCCGGAGGAATATCGGTATGTTTATGAAAAGATCCAGAAATATCTGTGGTCGTTTGCAGCAGGGGACGGGATGGATCAGGTAAAGATCCAGGAAGACTGGCTGGAATTGTTTGAGGAATGTTCTGCGGACGGAAAAAATGTGCTGGAAGTGACCGGGCAAGATGTGGCAGGCTTTGCGGACGAACTGATGAAGCAGGCGGATACCTATCCTGCGCACCTGCGGGAAAAGTTAAACAGGGACGTTGCCCGAAAGGCAGCGAAAACGACTGGGACGGAAACTCGGGAAACATGAAGCAGGACGCCGGATTTCCGGGCGATTGCGTGGGAATTTTTTTACGGCTGCGCCGCCCGGATAGTAAGACTTACTCCCGGAGAAAAACGCGGGCACGACTTGCCGACCGTAGAGCTGCCCTCCTGAGTGCGTATTTAACAGGTCCCGGCAGATTTGTCAACGACGGCGTCAGCCGTTCATTTTATCGTTGACAAACCTGCCGGGACCTGCTACTTTTATAAATTATTTTCCGATTGCCTCTTTTCGAAGGAACCCATTTTAAGAAGCATACCAACGATTTTGGAAATTTATCTCGCTAAATGATAATCACTTTTCATTTGGCCACAAAGGATGCTTTGTGGGCCTGAAAGCATTTTCCTGCTTCCGAGGGCATCACCAAAGCAGTTGTTTCGGCAACACCTCGCACGGCTTACCCATCAAAGATTTTCACCCTGGGATGTTAGATCCACTCCATTCCAAAAACAAGATCATCACAAAGCATAATATTGCGATAATCAGTGCGGCGATTTGATAGCCTCGCATGGCTTTCGGGCTTGGTTTTCCGGTTTTTTCGGATAAGGTGAGCAAGATGCCCAGACCTGCAAAAAGAACCGCGGCAAATAGATTCAACCCTACCACGGCGAAATTTCGCCCGGCAAAAGCGTTGCATACCGCTGCAACGATCCAGATCAGAGAACACACAAACAATGCCCACCGATTTTTCACGGCTCTCCCTCCTCAGCTTGCAAAAAATCCCCGGAACGTCAGAGCTCCGGGGATTTTGCTGTAACTACTTATTTTACTGCTTCATATACCGCAACAGCGCAGGCTACGGTCGCACCAACCATCGGGTTGTTGCCCATGCCCATCAGGCCCATCAT
>CALWKP010000150.1 GCA_944381295.1 uncultured Clostridia bacterium
ATTCGGTACCCCTCCTATCATTCCTTACTGAAATCGCGCAGCGAATAATATTCTTCTCCGGATGTATCCTGCACGGTATCATACAGAATCGTTACCTCATCCCCGACCCGCAAGGAAATTCCGTCAGCCAGTTCATCTTGAAGGTCCTCATCCGTAATCCGGTATTCCGTCCCTTCCACATACAGGGCTGTCGGCGTCATGGACCCAGATAAGTCATATCCAATCCCAGTAACTGTTCCTGTTTCCATATTTTCCAGATACGCCCATACCGTCTTTGTACGGCTGCTGTAATAAACGACACTGCCTTCCCCGACAGAATCGTAATCGCTTTCATCAACGCATGCCCCGTCAATAAACACGGTGGCTTTTTCCAGGTCAAACGGGATTGTATCTTCCAGTGATTCCTCCACGACGACCGGACCTTTAATGGAATTGGACGAACTCCCTACCAAAGCGGAGAGATCGATTTCGTCATCACTGTCCAGCGTACAGCCAAAACTGCTGCCAAACATGGTCCCCTGTTTCGTATCCGCTTTCATAAGGTTATAGAGCATCTGGATACAGTCTGCTGAAGTCAGGGCACTATCCAGTTCCGAATTGATGGTATCCAATAATCCTGTCGAATAATACGCCGTCTGACGCCCCTGATACTGATTCCCCTGGAAATCGCTGTCCGTATAACCGAGCAGGGCAAGGAATCCATTGGCAGCTTCCCGCAGCGTTACCGCTTGGGATGGCCGGAACCAACCGCCCAGATATCCACTCATCCATCCATTCTGGACAGCCACATAAATGGAAGAAGAATAATCCGAACCAGCCTGAACATCATTAAACATCTGGTAAGTTACCGAAGTTCCTGCATTTCCCCGGTAAGAAGGGGATGCATTGACCAGAATTTTAGAAAACTGTTCCCGGGTCACAGTATCGGCAAGCGTCACTCCGGAAGTCAGCTCCAATTCGCTGACAACCTGCTGTGGGAGAGAGGACCCCGAAACTGCAGAAACGCTCCCGGCACTGAGCAACAGCATAGCGCTGACCAAAAGCGAGACTGTTTTTTTGAACCATTTCATAAAACGATCACCTCAGTTGCAAACATCCAACAGCGGACACAAGTATCCGGTTGCTATGATTTTGCCTCTATTATAGAAATAGAAGCCTAAAATGAAACTTAAAAAACGGGCTGTTCACAGATGTTTTACAACCTGTGAACAACCCGTTTCCCAGATTCCCGGATAAAGACAGCAAAGCATGTCAACGCGGTACAGGATTTCTCCTGCCGTATCCCCCCTAATCATAGGGAGGGCAAAAGCATGGTTTGCTTTTGCCCTCCTGATTGCTTGAAAAGCGGACCCCGGCGGACTTGTCAACGACGGCGTCAGCCGTTCATTTATCGTTGACAAGTTCGCCGGGGTCTGCTACTTTTCCGCAAAACTTTGACTTCCCGCATTTTTTCCTTTCGGGAGCCTATGCTTACTCTGCAAAAGAATCCTTTACCAAAATCTCCTGCATTTCTTTCCGCGGTCTTGGGGCCGGGTCTTCCGCCGGATATCCCATCGGTGTCAATGCCACGATCTGATACTCTTCCGGAATCCGTAGCGCTGCCCGTACCTGAGGCTCGTCAAAGGACCCGATCCAGCAGGTACCAAGGCCTTGTTCCGCTGCTTCCAGGATCATGAACGACATCGCGATCGACGCGTCAATCGTGCACGCCGGCTGTCCACAACGCATCATTCTCTGATTTGCTGTACACACCGTCAAAATAACCGGTGCTTCCCCCACAAACGCTTGTCCGCACGCCGCTGTTACCGCCGCGCGCTGCTCCGCGTTCTCTGTCACAAGAAACTTCCAGGTCTGCTCGTTCCTCGCCGACGGCGCTAATCTTCCTGCTTCCAGCACTTGTTCCAGTTTCTCCGGTTCGATCGGTTTGCTCTCATATTTCCGGATACTCTTTCTTGCCTTGATGGCTTCCATCACTGTCATTTTTTGTTCCTCCTGTCCATGATTTTGTTGGTCCTTTTGACCTTGTTTCACATGCCATAAAAAATCCAATCCGTTTCCACGGTAAAGCGTCAATGCCGCCACAATAAACGCGGCTGCACCCACTGTAATAAATGTATCCGCCAGGTTAAATTTCGGAAAATTGATCGGTACAAAATACAGGAAATCGATCACATATCCCCGGAAAATCCGGTCGATCAGGTTGCCAACTCCGCCCGCAAATACCATTGCAAAAATAATCCGCATCACCCGGTAGTGGGGTTCCCTCGGGATATCCCGGTACTTCCAGATCACTGCCGCCAACAACAGTACGGTGACCGCAGACAACGCCAGAATATTTCCCGAAAAAGACCCAAATGCCGCCCCCGTATTTTCCAGATAGGAAAATTCAAAAATTCCTGGTATCACCTGAAACGCATCCTGGCCTTCCAGCGTATTCTTTGCCAGGACCTTTGTCACCTGGTCGCACACAACCAGCAGGACCGCCAGAACAAAATATCCGTCAATCCATCTTTTTTTATTGTTCATGCCCGTTCTCCTTCGGTCGGGACCGAACCTTTCCGCCCTGTGTTTCGCGGAATTGCAGCGGGGTGATCCCGGTAATTTTTTTGAATACTTTGGTGAAATAACTTTGATCCTCAAATCCTACAAGAAATGCAATATCGGTCAACCGGATCGATTGGTGCAGCAGCATTTCCTTACTCCGCGTAATGCGCACTTTGTTCAGATATGCACTAAATGTGGAACCGGTTTCCTTCTTGAATACCCGGCTGAAATACGACGGCGACAGATACACCCGGCGCGCCATTTCATCAAGGGTAATATGTTCCGTGTAATGCGTGTTCAGATACTGGATGCTCTGGTGAATAACATTCGCATGTTTCGCATCCATAAAATTAAAAATCCGATCCATGAACGAATTCATCACCTTTGTCAGCCAGAAACACAACGAATCAATATCTGTTAGCCCCGGCAAATCGTGCAGATACCGATGGTTCAGTTCCAACGTCTGGGCCGGGTCTGCACCCGCCTCCACCGCACTGCGCGAAATTAATACCAGCAGCTCATACACCCGGCTTTTCGCCTGTTCAAAATCCCCTGCGTTCGAAAAAAAGATATAGCCAAACATTTCGTTCAGCAATTTTTGTGCTTCCGCTTTATCCCCCTGTCCTACCGCACGCAACAGCGCCCGTTCCGTCTCAAACGGGTAAGGTTTCGGTTCTTCCGTCCCCTTGAGCTGCTGGATATATGCCGTTACCTGCCCCTGTATCGCATCCGAACTCTGTGTGTTCAGCATCCGGCTTGCCGCCGACACATTGTTCAGAAACCCTACCGCCATAAACAACAGTGTCGAAAGCTGATTCACCTTCTCCGGCGGCACATACGGAACCGTTTCCAGCTCCTGTTCCACCTGTTCCAACAATGTCCCGGAAATTCCCAACTGCTCCGTCAGATCACAGGCAACATAATCCTGCGTTTCTACCATCAAAAACGGCCCCACCGTGATTTTTGCTTCTGACCCGCCGCTCCCCAGGATCGGCGACACAAAACATGTCAGGCCCATCGGACAAAAATAAATATATTTCCCCCCGAACCGTTCCGCTTCCGTCATCCCGTAAATATGCGCCTGTACGCAATCTTCCGGCCTGCGCTGCGCTTTCCGGCAGATTCCGCAGGATGCGCATCCCGGTCCGCTTTCATACAGCACGTTTCCTTCCGTATCGGATACTACGCATCCTAGCCCGGTTGCTCCCGAAAATGCCGACGCACATTCTTCCGCAAGCCGCAGATCAAATTCTTCCGGTTGTTTTTGCTCCATCGTTCTTGCCCCCTTTGGGCATCCGGCACAGAAGGTCTTTCATTTTTCCTCCCCACCGTTTGGTAAATTTTTGTCCTCTCTTAAAATAGTCCAAAAATCCCAGTTCGTCAAGTGTAAATGCGCAAAAAATTCCAAAACATCTTTCTTTTTTACAAGGCAAATACCTCCCCGCCGCGGTATAGTAATTACAAATGAAAACACGGCATGACCGTGTCAAAAAAATATGCACAAAGTAAAAGGAGGAGCGTCATGAGCATTCTCAATGACATTTCTGAAAATCTGCAAAAGGGCAAAGCCAAAGTCGTCAAAGAACTGGTTCAGCAGGCTATCGACGAAGGATATCCGGTAAAAGAAATCCTCGAAGAAGGCCTTTTGTCCGGCATGAGCGTCATTGGTGAAAAGTTTAAGAACAACGAAGTTTTCGTTCCGGAAGTCCTTGTTGCTGCCCGCGCAATGAACATGGGCGCAAACCTGCTCAAACCGCTGATGGCGGATGCTGGAGTGGAGGCCAGCGGCAAAGTTTGCATCGGCACTGTTAAGGGCGACCTGCATGACATTGGTAAGAACCTCGTAAAGATGATGATGGAAGGCAAGGGCCTCGAGGTCATCGACCTGGGCACCGACGTTTCTCCTGAAAAATATGTCGAAACTGCGCAGCAGGAAGGCTGCCAGATCATTTGCTGCTCCGCATTGCTCACCACTACGATGGGCGTGATGGAAGAAGTTGTCAAACAGGCTGAAGCCGCAGGGATCCGCGATAAGGTCAAGATCATGGTCGGCGGCGCTCCTGTTACCGATGCATTCTGCAAGCAGATCGGTGCGGATATCTATACGCCGGATGCTGCTTCCGCAGCGGATGCCGCTGTTGCGATGTGCAAAGGCGCCTAAGCGTCTGACGATTACGCCGGACGGGATCGGGAGGACATTCTGACCGTCGGGAAAGGGCCTCACGGAGGGAATACCCCCGTGGGGCCCTGTTTATTTATCGATGGGGACACTTTGACAGCCGATGATAGAGAGATAGGATGTGGATACTATGACACAACAGGAAATTCTGGAAAAGCTCCGGGAAATGGGAGCGTATAAAGCAGGATTCGTCCCGGTAAACAAAATCGTATTCGAACCGGAATTCCGAAAAATGTGCGAAAGCAATGCGTGCGGAATGTACGGCCGCAGCTGGATGTGCCCGCCGCATGTTGGACCGGTAGAAGAATTGATTGCCAAAGCCAAAGCGTATGATTGGGCACTGGTATATCAGGTAGTCGGGGAGCTGGAAGACAGCTATGATTTTGAAGGTATGATGGAGACCGGAAAGCTTATGAACGAACTGACCCAGGCGGTACGCGAGGTGTTCCGGGAAACATTTGGGGAGGATACGCTGCATTTAGGCGCCGGAGGATGCCGGTTATGCCCGGTGTGCGCAAAGCAGACCGAGGAACCCTGCCGGTTCCCGGACAAAGCTCTCGCATCGCTGGAAGCTTATGGGGTAGCGGTATCGCAGCTCGCGCCGATGGCGGGAATGAAGTACATCAACGGACCGGATACAGTAACGTATTTTGGGGCGGTATTGTTTCATGGGGATTTGCCGGACTGAGCGGCAGGAAGGAGAACTGTGATGACACGGGAAGAACTGGTGCAGAAAGTGCTTTCTCTGGGCGCAGACCACGCAGGAATCGTTCCGGTTGACCAGGTACCGTTCCAGCCGGAATACCGCAAGATGTGCGAAAGCAACACTTGCGGAAGGTATGGGAAATACTGGAGCTGTCCGCCGGACATTGGTCCTGCGGAGGAACTGATCGCCAGGGCCAAGACCTATGGATGGGCGCTTGTTTATCAGACGATCGGCGAGCTGGAAGACAGTTTGGATATCGAAGGGATGCAGCGGGCAGGGGAACGCATGCGGGACATGACCTACCTGGTGCGGGAAGCTCTGGAGCCTGAGCTCGGACCGGGCGCGCTATACCTGGGCACCGGCGGATGTCCTTTATGTGAGGAATGTACACGCCCTTCCGGGGAGCCGTGCCGGTTTCCGGATAAAATCATTCCCTCTGTGTCGGCGTATGCGCTGGACATGTCACGTCTTGCCAAACGTGCGGGGATGTCCTATACCAACGGGACGAATACGGTCACTTATTTTGGCGTTGTATTTTTCTCAGAGAAAGGGGATTGCACAAAATGCCAACCTTAACGATCCTTTCCGGAAGCCGGGAAATACAGCTTTCCGTTGTGGAAGGAAGCCAGCTATCGGAGGCGTTGCGGCAAGGAGGATATCCGATGGACCTGCCCTGTGGAGGACAGGGACGCTGCGGGAAATGCCGCGTCACTGCACAGGGGAAGCTCTCCCCGCTGACAGAAGAAGAAAAACGTGTGCTCTCTTCCCAAGAGATTGATTTTGGAATCCGGCTCGCCTGCTGTACAAAAGTTCTGGGCGACGCGGAAGTCCGACTGGCAAACGCGGTGGACGGCGAACGGATCCGCGTCAACGGGGTGACCAGGGAATTCCAAAGAGATCCGCTCTTTACCCGATACGGCGCTGCCATCGACATTGGAACGACAACG
>CALWKP010000151.1 GCA_944381295.1 uncultured Clostridia bacterium
CGACGAGCTACCGAACTGCTCCACCCCGCGATATATTGTACACTTGTTGAGTGTGTAATATATTATATCTCATCCTTTCTAAAAAGTCAACACATTTTTTAGATTTTTAAAAATTAATGTGCAGGAAGGCTGATAGACCTTATCTGCCTTCCTGCATCTCTTTGATTTAAGCAAATCTTATTCCATCTCGACAGCCAGACAGTTCACCATTTCTGTGGGCATCCTTTCCGGAAGTTTCACCGTCAGGACTCCAAAACTCTGCGCAAACGGTACATTGCCTTCTCCCAACAAACGAACCGACCTTACCTTTTCTTCAGGCAAAAAGCTTTTCAGAACCGCGGTACGATTTTCCGGGGTGCGCATCATGAAAGCGTAAACAGTCTTCCCTTTTTGGGTATACCGGAAATCCGAGGGGGTCCAGGCAGTCTGCTCCTCCTGAAACCCTTTAATCAGCACATGGGTTTCCCCTTCTCCCGAAATTCTCCACGGCCGGGTATTGTATACCCCTTCTGCACAAACTGCAAACCATTTGCCCACTTCTTCCAGAATCCATACTGTTTCATCATCGATGGAACCGTCCGGCCTCTGTAACACATTCAACAGCATGGTACCATTCTTGGAAATGATGTCCACTAACATTTCCACAATGTGCGACGGACGCTTGAATTCCTGGCGTACATCATAGAACCAGTTTCCGATACAGGTATCCGTCTGCCACGGGTGTGGAAGAATATCCGGAAGCTGACTCTTCTCAATATCCAGAACCCCCACCTTGTATACTTCTGGACGGCGGTCTTTCTGCTGGTATACCGCTCGATTTTCCCCGTATTTCTCAATCGATGTATTATAAAGATACGCGACTGCTTCCAACCCTTCCCGATAATCCGGGTCATCCGGCGCTTTACTGTTCTCATTTCCAAACGGCAGTGCTCCGTCAGAATAGATCAGATCCGGCTGGAATTGATCGATCAGTTCTTTCATTGCCGTCAGCCAGTATTGCCGGAATTTTTTGTTCGAGGTATACCAGCTGCTCATTGTTCCATGATTATCCAGAAAATGTTCTCGATTATCATGATAAAAATCCTGATATGCTGGATCGTTCCCATCATAAGGAACTCCCGCATATGGCCCCCATTCGTCCGCACCCTTATTCGTATTCCACCAGGAAAAAGATGCTCCTAAGTGTTCTGTCAAACCGAACGGCAGACCATATTTTTCCGCAGCTTTCTTCCACATTCCACAAATATTTTTCTTCGGACCAACCTCCATTGCGTTAAACCGGTTAAGTTGTGACGGATAGTTAAAAAAGTGATCGTGATGCATTGCCTGACTCACAAAATAGCGTGCCCCAGTTTTGACATACAAGGACATCAAATTATCTGGATCAAAATTTTCTGCTTTCCACAGCGCACAAAGATCCTTGTACCCAAATTTGGAAGGATGCCCATAATGTCGCAGATGATACAAGTACTGTGCTGACCCCTGCACATACATATACCGGGCATACCAGTCGCCAAACATCGGCACAGACTGCGGTCCCCAATGGGACCAGATACCAAATTTCACGTCCCGGAACCAATCTGGGCATTGATATTCGCGCAGAGATTCAAAACTAGCCTGAAATTTTTGGGCCATGTCAGCCACTCCTTCTCCATAAATTTTTCATCAAAATGCTTATTCACCGGAGCCCTTTTGACTCCTGAAAAATCATCAAAGCCGACGCACCGATTCCCCTTCCTGAATACTGGAGGAAAGTGTCACGGTAATCGGAGATCCCTTTTCTCCGGAAAGACGTTCCAACATCAGCCGGGCTGCCTGAATTCCAATCTCTTCCAATGGCTGACTTACAATCGTGAGGCGAGGCCGGGCCACCATGGAAAGATCCAGATTATCAAACCCAATCAGCGACAATTCTTTCGGAATCGCGATCCCACGTTCATTTACTGCAATCAACGCGCCCAAAGTCATCTCATAATTCGTCACAAACGCAGCGCTCATTCCCGGTGCGGTATCCAGAAGCCGGCCAATCTGTTGATGACCTCCTTGGACTGTATAATCTCCATAGGCGATCAGTGCTTGCCTTACCGGTATTCCATACTCTTCCAACGCTCTCCGATAACCTTCAAGGCGCATCTGCGAGGTATAAATGTCCTTTGGTCCTACAATGATCCCAATGTCCCGATGTCCTAATTCCAGCAACCGGCGTGTTGCCGCTCGTGCCGCCCCTTCATTATCGATCAGTACACAGCTCACCAACCCTGTAAGAGGTTCCAACGGACGGTCAAGTAGCAGCACCGGCAACTCTTTTTCCAGTGCAGGTTTTAGATGTCTTCCGTCCCGACATACCGGCATGTTAATGATCCCATCAACCATTTTCCCCATCAGAAATTTTACCGCTCTACATTCCCGTGTTTCATCGGTCTGGCAGTCACAAATAATCACACTGTATCCTTTTTCCTGCAAAATTCTTTCCATTACGGAGATAATCTGGGTAATGAAGAGATTGCTCAATTCCGGGATAACGACGCCAACTGTGCGGCTTTTATTCGACTTTAGTCCTCGTGCATATTCGTTTACATGGTAATCCAGTTTTTTGATCGCACGTTCAATTGCAATGCGGTTTTTCTCCCGGAGTGCCCCGCCATTCATATATTTGGAAATCGTCGCGAGACTTAACCCGGTTTCTCGGGCGATATCTTTAATTGTTGCAGCCATAGCATTCCCTCCGGTACACAAAACGTTTAACTTATTATTCAGGATACCACAGGATTTTTCGACTGTCAACAGGAGATATTCTATTGACAAATCACAAACCATATGCTATGTTTTAAAAAAATGAAACGTTTTGCTTTTAGCGAAGGAGTGTTTCTCTATGCCTCTGGTAACAACAGAAAAAATGCTTTGCAATGCCCAAAAACATCATTATGCCATAGGAGCTTTCAACGTTGAAAATATGGAAATGACTCAGGCAGTTATCGCCGCCGCAGAAGAATTACAGGCGCCTGTTATCTTACAAACCACACCTTCTACCATTAATT
>CALWKP010000152.1 GCA_944381295.1 uncultured Clostridia bacterium
CTGCTGAAGGAGCTGGATGCACAGTTGGCGGAGATTGGGAATGGGTCGATTTTCTGTGCCTGTCGGTTTGACCGCTTTGAAGAAGAACTTGAAACTGCGCTTCGGGATGGTCCGGATGTAGTGCTTGTGGAGGCGTCCGGACTTTCCGATCCTACAAATATCAGTAAGGTGTTTTCCTCAGAAAAATTTTCGGGGATAGAGTATCAGGGAAGCATCTGTCTTGTGGACGCAGTCAGACTGCGGAGCGTTCTTTCGACGGCGCGGGTATGTCCCAGACAGCTTATGGTAAGCAGTGTCGTTTTAGTTAATAAGACCGATCTGGTTTCTCAGGAGGAAAAGGAAGAAGTTATACAGATGGTGCGGGAGGTGAATCCGGCAGCATCGATCCATACCGTTTCTTTTGGGCATTTTGATCCGTCATGGCTCGGGGAAATCCGTCCAAGGCCAGCGCTGGAAGAAGGAAGCGATTTACCAGATCTGACACTCCAGAAGTATACCGTAGAAATTTCTCCGGAGGGGACAATAGAACAACTGCGCCGTTTTTTGGCGATGGTGTGTGAGGATTCTTACCGGATTAAAGGGATTGTACGGCTGGAAGGCCGAAAATATTTGGTGGATTATGTAGGCCCTCTGGCATCGTTAGTGCTGTACGAAGGGGAAGAAAATGGACAGATCAATCGGTTGACGTTGTTGGCGGGAGCCAAAATGCCGTTACGCAAGAGTTTGCGGCAGGCGATTTCCTGGTACGAAGGTTTTGCGAAGGAAATCCGGGAATAAAGAGGGGAGAATGGAAATATGACGGTGCAGCAAGTATTGGAAAAATTCAGAAACGGGACGCTGTTGGAGAAAGATGACGCTTGTATCCTGCTGGAACAGGAAGTCGGAAGCCGGGAATATTATGAAATTCTCTGGGCAGCGAACTGCTATTCCCGGCAGACATTCCAAGGAAAAGGAATGGTATTTGCACAGATTGGCCTGGATGCACAGCCGTGCAGTGTAAATTGTAAATTTTGCAGCCTTTCCGCGGACGCAATGGGGAAATCGTGTGCATTGATTCGTTCTGCGGAGGAAGTGCTGTCACAGGCAAAAGATCTTGCTAAAGAGACGATCAGCGATTTGTTTTTGATGACCACGGCAGAATTTTCGCAGGAGCTATTTTTAGAATATGGAAAAAAGGTGCGGAATGTTATTCCGGAAGAAATGCGTTTAGTGGCAAACGTGGGAGATTTTGGACTACAGTATGCAGAACGTTTGAAAAAAGCCGGGTTTACAGGGGTCTATCATATTTGCCGGCTGCGTGAAGGCGTAGATACAGGGGCAAAACTGGAAACCCGGATGCATACCTTGGATGCGGTGAGAAAAGCAGGGTTAGAATTGTATTATTGTGTGGAACCGATTGGTCCGGAACATACCAATGAGGAATTGGCAGACGAAATGCTGCGCATCCGGGAATATCCTGTGGGAGTTATGGCGGTAATGAAGCGTGTTGCTGTGCCGGGGACGGCATTAGCAGACAGGGGAGAGATTTCCGCAGCACGACTGGCACAAATATGTGCAACAGCGGTGTTGGTATCCCGGCCGCCGAGGGCCATGGGGATCCATGAGCCGGACGAACTTTGTTTGATGGCGGGAGCAAATCAGATCTATGCAGAATGTGGAAGCAACCCAAGAGATACCAACCGTGACACAGAAAAAGGAAGAGGTTTTTCTGTACAAGATGCATGGAAGATGTTGAAAAAGACCGAATGGTAATAGAATTTCAGAGAAGGCAGCCTTCTGTATGGAGGGTTGCCTTTTTGATTTTACAGGAAAAGGAAATGAAGGGAAAAATTTTTTGAAAAAAGGGCTTTACAAACAGAAAAGAGTGTGGTATGATAAACACAACAAATCAATAATAATTATTATTATTGAAAATTAAAGGTGGATACCCTATGAAACGTCAAAACTTTAGCCGAAAACGAGAAGCAATTCTCGAGGCGATTTGTAGTACGGATACCCACCCGACTGCGGAGTGGGTTTATCAAAAACTAAAACCAGATTTTCCTGATTTAAGTCTTGGTACGGTATATAGAAACATTGCAAAATTCAAAGAAAATGGAATGGTAAGCAGTGTTGGTGTAGTAAACGGCCAGGAGCGCTTAGATGGCAATACAAATCCACATGCGCATTTTATTTGCAACAGTTGTGGTGCCGTCTTAGATCTGAAAAGGGAATTTCTAAAAGAAGAAATCGATTCCGAAGTCGAAAAAATATTTGGATTAGAAATTTTATATCATGAGCTTGTTTTTCGAGGGAAATGTAAAAATTGCTTGGTAAGGCATTGAATATGATGCCTTTCATCAATAAAATTAATGAAAAATGAAATTAGTATGGAGGTTATTTAAAATGAAAAAGTTTGTATGCACCGTTTGTGGTTATGTATTTGAAGGCAATGAGGCTCCGGATTTCTGCCCGCAGTGCAAAGCTCCGAAAGAGAAGTTTAAAGAGCAAGTAACAGGTGCTTCTTTCGCTTGCGAACATGAAGTTGGCGTGGCACAGGGTGTAGATAAAGAAGTTTATGAAGGTCTGGTAGCAAACTTCAACGGCGAATGCAGCGAAGTTGGTATGTATCTTGCAATGAGCCGTCAGGCAGAACGCGAAGGCTATCCGGAGATTGCAGAAGCTTACAAGCGTTATGCATTTGAAGAGGCTGAGCATGCAGCAAAATTTGCAGAGCTGTTGGGCGAAGTAGTAACCAAGAGCACCAAGAAGAATCTTGAAATGCGTGCAGAAGCAGAAGCTGGCGCTTGCGAAGGAAAACTTGCTCTCGCAAAACGCGCAAAGGAACTCGGCTATGATGCAATCCATGATACTGTACATGAGATGGCAAAAGACGAAGCTCGTCATGGTGCTGGTTTCAACGGCCTCCTGAAGAGATATTTCAATAAATAAGATCCTATACCATACATGAAAAAGGATATGCTGTCAGAGTGACAGCATATCTTTTTTTTGTTAGTGCTTTAGCAAAGAACTTTCGCAGAATGTGAAAGTTCAACAACCGCCCGCAATGCGGGTGGATTAAAGCTTAAGCAAAGAAACAT
>CALWKP010000153.1 GCA_944381295.1 uncultured Clostridia bacterium
CGGGATGAGTCCCTGGGGCGCGCAAGGCTAAAGCCTTGACCTTTGCCCGCCGGCGAGGCAGTCAGGAATAAATTCCCCCGCCAACCGGCGGAGAGTAACAACAAGCTCCCAGGAAAAAGCGCGGGCGCTAAACTAATTTTCTGCGGATAACCAGGCAGGCGGAGCCTGCGTGCGCGACTTGCCGACCGCAGGTCCGGAAATCTTCGATTTCCGGTCGCGACGTTGAAGTTATTTAGACGCATTGAGCAAATCGTCAGATTTGCTTACCTTATACAAAAAACGACAAATCGTTTTTTGTATGCGTCGCAATGTTTTCTCAGCCGTCGGAAATCTTCGATTTCCGGTCACGGCGTGAAAACATTATACCACACAAGGTCACAAATGGTAGATATTGCTTCATTTTTTATGGCATGCCTATTCGGAAATATCGCAGATAGGATACAAAAATATATTTTAGTGGAATTATTGGAAAACGAAATCAACTGCTTTGAAAAGGAATCCCTTGATTTTGGGAAACCGGCAGTTTATTATTAGTATAAATGATTTGCAGTACTGTACTTGCGGTAAAAAAGAGCGCATTTTTTGAGACAGTCATAACAGCAATTGGTTATGCAAACGGAACGCAGGAGAAAGGGGCGCGAAAGGTGAGAAAACCATGGAAGTCTTTATTGAGGAAGGCGCCTATTCATAGCCGCGTGGTGATTATTTGTGTGTGTTTTATGTTTTTCTCTATGCTGGTGATCGGCGGCTATTTATCCGCGATGATGTATTCCAAATCATACGAGAGCACGTGCGAAAAGATGCAGATCTATACGGAAAAAACGGTACAGAATATTGACCAATCTTTTTCCTTTATCTCGAATACCGGCCTGGCTGTGGCAACCGGAGGGACCATAGGCTATTGGATCAGCAATGTGGAATTATTTGACCCGGAAAATCCTACTTATTATAATAATATCAATGATTTGAAAAGTGAAACTGCCCATGTGCTGACATATAGCAATGCCTGGAAAACCAACTATATCAGCTATATTTGCATTTTGCTCAATGAAGAACCGCTGCTTTATGTGTCGCGGGGTCAAATGACTCCCAATTCAATTTATCAGTCGGCAATCAAGGCGAACGAAGCTTTGAAGGAAAGCGGTCAGCAGTTTATTGGGAATATCCCGCCGTTTGTGAACGGGGATGAAATCTATCATGTCCGCATCATGAAGCGGGATTTTTCTTCGGAAGATTCTCTGGCCATTATCATTGCTACCAAAGAGGAGGTACTGTACAAAGAATATGCAGAGTTTGATGAGGTAAATGGAGTTTCCTCGTATCTGATCGATGAGAGCGGCTACATTTTTTCCTCTTCTGAGAGGGAACTGGTGGGGGAAAGGATCGAAGAATCCTTTCTGGATGCGGTAAAACGGCAGGAAAACGGCAGTATCAACCGGGAAGGGAACGATTACCTGTATTTTTCCAAGCCGCTTTCCGCAAACAGTTTGACTTTAGTAAATATTGTCCCCAAGCGTACCATTATGGACCAGACGTTTGAGGGGCTTCCTCTGCTTTTTGTGATTACGGGACTGTTGTGCATTTTACTGTTGGCAATCGGCTTTGTGGTGTCGTTCAAGAGCACCTCGTTTATTAAGGACTTGGTGGTCTGTATGGATGAGGTCATGAAGAAGAATTATGACGCCAAAATGCCCCATTATCACAACAAATCCGTGGATACCTTAAGTCAGCACTTTAATGATATGACTTCGGCAATGAAAACGCTGATTAATGATACCTATAAGGCGAAAATTATGCGTCAGGAAATGGAATTGGAGTTTATCCAGCAGCAGGTGAATCCGCATTTCCTGTTTAATGTGTTGTCCACCATCCAGATCAAAGCGAAAATGTGCGGGGATGAAACGGTATACCAGATGCTTACATCGCTGTCCGGATTGCTGCGCGCAAGTTTGTATTCCGGCAAAAATACGATGACCAGTTTGCTCGAAGAGGTAAAATATGCGGAATTTTATCTGTACCTGCAAAAACAAAGGTATAACGACAGGTTGAATTATTGCATCGATATGGATCAAAGCCTGGAAAAATTCCAAATTCCCAGACTGACCCTGGAACCAATTGTGGAAAATTCCGTGGTGCATGGGATGGAAGGCGTTTCTGATCGGGTGACGATTTCGGTCAAAATTTTCAGAGATGAACAAGATGTCGTCATCCGGGTGGAGGATGACGGCTGTGGGTTTGATGTCGATGCCCTTGACTTGTCCGGGGAAGATGTGACGCTGGATGGCGGAAGGGAGAAAGTCGGGTTGAAAAATACCCACTGCCGTTTGGTGATGCTTTACGGTGAGGGATACGGGCTGAAAATTCATAGCGGATTCGGCCAGGGGACCATGGTAGAAATCAGGATTCCCTGGGAGCAAAGGGGGAGAGAGGAACAATGAGTTATCGGGTAATCGTAGCGGACGATGAAGATGTGATTCGAAAAGGGATTGTCCAGCTGGTAGACTGGGAAAAACTGGGATGTCAGGTAGTAAAAGAATGTTCGAATGGGCTCCAGGTGTTGGAGTATTTAAAAAAAAACCCGGCGGAAATTGTTATCACCGATATTAAAATGCCCAAGATGACGGGCATAGAACTGATGAAAGCGATTGGAGAAACTTATCAGAAGGTCCAGGTTGTGGTACTCACCGCGTATTCGGATTTTGACTATGCACAGAAAGCGCTGCGTTACGGAGCAGTGGATTTTGTGGTGAAAAATGATTTTATTACAGACCTTCCCAAGGCAGTCGAGGCGGCGGTAAAGCGGTCGGAAGAAGCGAAGGCTCAGGACGAGCTGAATGAAGAAGAATACCGGAATATTCAGGGGTATATTTTAGAGACACTCGCACTGACAAGAACGCTGAATGATCCCGAAGATATCAGCCGTTTTGGATTGGATCAGAAATATTATTGTGTGTGCAGTTGTGAGATCACCGGTTCTGAATACCAGGCGGAACCTGATAATACCGTGCAGATGCTGAAAAATTTTCTTTCCGGTATCGAGAAAACCCATCCGTATTATATCGTCAATATCCACGAGACAGGGATGGCGTTCATCATCAGCAGCGCAAAGGATATTGGTCTCAGCCTTCAGGAAATCACATCGCTGTGCGGTGAAATTTTGCGGATTGTAGAGGAATTTATGCGGATCGATATCAAATTCGGCATAAGTTCTGTGATCGATGATGTGCATCAGTTGCCCAAAGCATTCCAGGAGTCGGTGACAGCGCTTTCCCGTTCGGCGAAGTCTGGGAATGAGATCATTTTGTACGTGGAGGACCCTCCTGCCGGGAATACAGCGAATCTGAATCTGTACAGCGCAAAGGTAGTGGAATGTTTGTTCACGCAGCCGGTAGCCGAAGCAGAAACCTATCTGGAAAACATGAAGCAGGAAATTATTGATACGCATTATCCGTTTGATAAGGCGAAAATCAAGGCAATTAACCTGTGCGCGGCGGTGTTCGGGAAATTTGGGGAAGCGTATGTACATGATGAAGTGGAACAGATGGAAAATGACGTATACAGTCAAATTAATCAAAGCACCACATTGTATTCGTTGTTCCAGACTTGTTCGGAAACGATCCGGAAACTGGACCATATGGCCAGCGGAGGAATGGAAAAACATTATCTGATCGGGCAGATCGACCGGTTTATCCGGGCGAATTATCAGAGAAACCTGACCCTTCAGGAGATCGCGGACCAAATCCATATCAGTTCGGCGTATGTCAGCCGGCTTTACCGGAACAAAACGGGGATCACTGTTACAGAAGCGATCAACCAGATTCGAATCGACCACGCAAAACTGCTGTTGGAAAACCCTGTTTATAAAGTCTATGAGATTGCGGGGATGGTGGGATTTGAGGATGCTGCATATTTTACGAATGTATTTACCAAGTATGTAGGATGCAGTCCCAGTGAATACCGGAACCGGAAATAAAGGATTGTTGTGCAAGATTTTCCAAGAAAGTGCAAAAAAACGCAACGGGCTGTTTTGGGGACAGCCCGCTGTATTTTTTTGTGCAATTCTCTTATGAACAAAAGCAAATGATTCTATGGCGAAATTGTGAACAATCGTGCTAGTATATAGGCAGAAAGAACATAAAATAAAAATCAAGGAGGTTTTTTCTTGTGAAAAAGGCAAACTTTAGAGCAATTTTAGCTGTTTTGCTTGCTGGTGTCATGTGCTTGAGTGTTACTGCTTGCAGCGGTGGTACAGAAAGCAGCAGTGTTTCCAGCACTGTAGAAGAGAGCAGCACAGGAGAAAGCAGCGAAGCATCTTCGGCGGAAGGCGAACTGCCGAAGCCAGTAGAACTCAATATTGCAACATTCCGCGTAGGTACCCATAACGCAGCGGCAGCGGAAACCCGTTACTTCACGGAATTCCAGGAAATGTACAACGGTGTGGATAAACAGAAAATCACACTGAAAGTGGAAGAGATGCCGAGCGACCAGGAATACTACAACCAGATGAAGGTTCGTGCTTCTTCCAACACGCTGCCGGATGTATTTGAAGGCAACGCGGGCGTTTTGGAACTGGCAGTAGAAAACGGCATTGCAGTTGACATGAACCCCTATGTGGAAGCAGATCCGGAATACGCCGAAGAACTGGGCGAAGATGCGCTGGCTTTTGGCCGTAACTGGGAAGACGGCGGACTTTACAACATTTCTTACGGCTTGCAGGCGATCGGATATTTCTACAATAAGGAAATGTTCGAAGCAGCCGGCATTGAACCCGCTACCACCTGGGACGAGTGGATGAGCAATCTGGAAGCACTCAAAACATCTGGTGTTTGCTCTGCTCCGCTTTCCATGATGACCGGTGAAAATGGCTGGACCACCAACCTGATCCTTTCTTCCATCGTTGGCACCAGCGGTGAAGAAGGCAATGCTTTCATGAATACCAATGGCTACATCCAGAGCTATCAGCTTCCGGAACTCGCCGAAGCTTTGGATATGATTAAGGTAATGTTCACCGATTATTCTCTGCCGGATGCAGTCGGTTCCGACTATGCTACCACGGCAAACCACTTCCTCAACGAAGAAACGGCAATTATTGCGAACGGCCCCTGGATGACCCCGGACTTCTCCAACACCGAAAAGGCTGCGGAAGGTTTCGCTGACAAAGTAGGCGTAGCCCTGTTCCCGGAGAACGGTTCTATTTCCCAGTTTGAAAGAGGCTACTCCATCGCGAAGAGCGATAAAGCAAGAGAAGATGCTGCTTGGGAATTTGTTAAATTCAAGACCGGTACTTATGGCCAGCAGATCCACCTGGAAGAAGCAGGTACTCTCCCGATGAATCCGGATACTCCGATTCCGGAAGAATACAAAGAAGCGAATCCTCTGGTTGCTGAACTGATCAGCAAAATGGCAGATATCAAATGGCGTTATAAGAGCATCGATGCGATCAGCTACACCACAGTTGTAGACGCAATGCCGACCATTTATCCGCTGTTGATCGATGGTACCATCGATGGCCAGGGAATGTGTGACCAGCTGGATGAGGCGGCAGCCAAAGACGCCAACTTCGGCAAATAATTCAGGACTTCTCCTTCCGAATCACGGTTTGTATTTATGACGACGATGATCTTCACTTAGATAGCTTAAGTGAAGATCATCGCTTTCCATGGTGATTATGAAGAAAAGGTGACATCATGAAAATAAAAAAGAAATGGTTGGTGATCTTCCTACTTCCAGCCACCTTAATTTTTGCGTTTGTGTATGCCGTACCAGTGGCAATGCTGGTCACTACTTCTTTTACGGATTGGGTCGTAGCATCGGACCCTCATTTTAACGGGATTGACAACTATATCAAATTGTTTACGCAGGATACCCAGTTCCTTCACGCAACAACCAATACTCTGCTGTGGATGCTCCTGCAATCAACTATCCATATTCTGATCGGGGTATTGGTCGCCTTGATCTTGTCGAGAAAAAAATTCTATTGGAAATTTACCCGTACAGTTTATATGTTCCCGAATATAATTTCCAGCGCGGCGATCGGCATGTTGTTTGTCATGCTGTTAAATCCGTCGTTTGGTATTGTGAATAAAGGGTTGGAAGCTTTAGGATTCCAAAATTTGCCCAATTGGTTCTCAAATTCCTCCACGGCCTTTTTTGCCGTTACCATTACCTGGCTGCCGTTTGCGGCAACTGTCACGATTTTGGTCATGGCAGAAATGACCTCTCTGGACCCCGCCATCATGGAAGCTGCCAAGGTGGACGGCGCAACAGAGTTTCAGACCAATATCTATATCATACTTCCTTTGATGAAAAATATTATCGGTACTACTACCGTGTTAGGCGCTACCAGTATGCTGCAAAAACTGGATATTCTGATGATGACCACCAAAGGCGGTCCTGGCGACGTCACACTGAACCTTCCGCTTTATGTGTATAATACGGCATTCTCCGCAAAGCAGTTCGGATTAGCCAATTCCATCGGCGTGATTATGATCGTTCTGGGATTGGTTGCGGTAGGACTCATTAACCGTATTTATGGCATCGGCAAAAAAGATTATTGAGAAAGGCGGATGAGGACATGACGAATGTAAAAAAAGTGGTCACAAAAGTTCTGATCTTCCTTTTTATTACGACGATTATTATCATTTCTGTGGGTCCTTTGCTGTGGGTCCTGTTTTCTTCCTTTAAAACCAATAAGGAAATCTTGTCCGGCAGCCTGGGATTACCCGCGGTATTCAGTTTTAAAAACTATGTGGACGCAATGAAAATTGCGCCGATCCCTCAATTTTATGGGAACAGTATCATCGTTGCGGGTGTTGCCACCATACTGAATGTATTCCTTTTGAGTATGGCTGCCTATGTCATTGCCCGTTTTGATTGGAAAGGCAAAAACTTTTTCCGGATGATGTTTTCCGTAGGACTGCTGATCCCGGGGGCTGCGCTGCTGTTGCCGTTGTATCAAACCATGACGACCATGCACCTTCATGATACGCTCTCTGGTTTGATTTTGGTATACATAGCGTTCGGCCTGCCGACGACCATTTTTGTAATGAGCAGTTATTTTATGGGCATACCAAAGGAATTGGAAGAATCCGCCTATCTGGACGGATGTGGCTTTTTCAGGACGTTCCGCACCATTATTCTTCCGATCGCAAAGCCTGCGATGGGAACCGCTGCGGTGCTGGAATTCCTGTTGGCGTGGAACGAATTCCAGTTCGCTCTGACACTGACTTCTTCCAATACAAAACGTACGCTGCCGATTGCGCTGTACTATTTTAAGAGCCAGTTTGCCAGCAATTATGGGGCCATGTTCGCGGCAACCATTCTGGTGATTATTCCCAGTATCATTGTTTATATCGCGTTACAGGAACAGGTGGTTTCCGGGCTTTCGGCCGGCGCCGTCAAGGCCTGAGAAAGGATTTAGATATGGGTACGGATTTATCGAATTTGTTTATGCTCAGCGATCATGTTAGCCGTTCGATCAGCGCGGAAAACCCCACTGGGGAAAAAGGCCGCGGCGGGATGGCGATCCCGGAGGACGAAAGCAATCCAGCCTATGATTTGGGACAGGGATGGAAGGTGCGTCCGTGTATCAAGATTGCAAGCGGGGAAACCGCTGAGATCGCGCAGATAGAAGGTCCGGCGATCATCAAGAGCATCTGGATGACCTGTTTCCCGGAAGCCAGCCGGTGGTTATTGCTGCGTATCTACTGGGATGGCGAAGAGACACCTTCCGTAGAAGCGCCGATCGGTGATTTCTTTTGCAGCGGATGGAACCAGCCTACCTTTGTGGCATCGCTGCCGATCAATGTGAATCCCGCGGGAGGATACAACTGCTATTTCCAAATGCCGTTCCGGAAAAGCGCCAGGATCACGGTGGAAAATGTCAGCCGCGAAGAACAGATCTGTTTCTATCAGATCAACTACGACCTGACAAGCGTAGAGGACAAAGCGGCGTATTTCCACGCACAGTTCCACAGGAGCAATCCGGTGACCTATCGGGAACCCTATGTGATTGTGGATAATATTGTAGGAAAAGGGCAATATGTAGGGACCTATCTGGCATGGCAGGTCAACAACAATCAGTGGTGGGGCGAAGGCGAGATCAAGTTTTATATGGACGGAGATCAAGAATTCCCCACGATTTGCGGCACCGGGACAGAAGATTACTTCGGCGGCGCGTGGAATTTTGAACTTCCAAAGGGTGCTTATCATCCGTATACGAATCTGTACGCGGGCCTTTGCCAGGTGATTAAGCCGGACGGCCTGTTCCAGGCAAATCAACGTTTTGGAATGTATCGGTTCCATGTATATGACCCGATTTATTTTGAAAAGAGTTTGAAGGTTACGATCCAGGCGTTAGGCTGGCGGAATGGGTTCAAGCGGTTCCTGCCGCTGCAGGATGATATTTCCTCTGTGGTGTATTGGTATCAGTCAGAGCCGCATCAGCCTTATCCTCCGATGCCCGACAGGGATGCTTTGGAAGTGATTTAATAATAGAAGATTTGCAGAGAACTTAAAATTTTTCTCCTTATTTCTAATAAAAAAGTGCCCGATAAAACTCGGGCGCTTTTTTGTTCGCTGGATATCTTTCTGTGGATAAGGGCATAGGATTTGTATAGAGGAATGGAAAAACAAAGTGAAAATTAAGTCCACACTCATGCTGGAATCAAGGTATTCCTGATTTGAAAAGTATAGTTCTGCTGATTAGCTGAGATATTTTTTTAATTCATCATTCATAATCCATTCTCCGCTGTCGGACCACAAATGAGGTAAAATAGAAATAATAGCGCTTTTGTTTAACAATCCATAGATATGAGGATATTTTGTTCCACAGTTGTTGCAATCTTCCCAGATGATTTTTGAAGTTACTTGTTCAGTATCAATTACGAGCAAAATCATCTCGTCATGCTCATTTTTAAAATTTGGCGCAACCAAGTGATAGGTGCTTATATCGGAACAATGAATGAAACCATATTTGTTTAAGGAATAGTCACCATAGAAGTTTTTTTCTTGATAGGTATCCCAAAATTTTTTTGTCAAAGCATGTAAGATAATCATTGCTTCATCTCCTGATCTCTAATTTTTTCCCAACAACAGCATAAAAGGGAAAGCTTCCACGCAACAGGATGCTTGTTCGATGGGAAATGCGTTACAATATACTCATCATGACCGATCTTTTTTCGCAGCTGTTCTACATAACTCAATTTTATTCCTTCATTTCCATGTAAATTAGTTTGACCTTTATATCTCTAAAAAAGAAAAAAGTATAATTTAAAAAACTTTTAAACTATACTTTCAATCTGGAAGGGGTGGACACTTTAGATACCGTCTTCGTCTAAATTAAGTATTGTCTTCATCTCTTCTAAATACTTCTACAGCCTCAATCAAACCTAATATCAAAGTTTTCGGAAGAAACATTATTCC
>CALWKP010000154.1 GCA_944381295.1 uncultured Clostridia bacterium
GGGGAAGATGGAGAGACCCATCAGGGGATTTTTGATGTCCCGTTTTTGAGTTCTATCCCCAATGTCACTATTCTTGCCCCTTCTTATTATGAAGAGCTGCGGGGGATGATGGAGGATGCAGTCCGAAATCTTACAGGGGTCGTGGCTGTCAGATATCCCCGTGGAAAGCAATTGTACAAGCCTTTGGGTTTTTTGTGTGGACGGGAAAAATATGCCGTGTGGGGAGACCCGTCTGCAAAAATTTGTATTGTCACTTATGGACGAACATTTTCTTTTGCCTGCATGGCTTCAGAAAAATTACAGGAACATGGGATCCCTGTAAAAGTTATCAAATTGAATTGGGTAAGACCAATGGATCCTGATGCGGTGAAAGAAGCTTCTCGTGCTGAAGTTGTCCTGTTCTTTGAGGAAGGTATCTTGCAGGGCGGCGCAGGAGAACAATTCAGTTATTTGTTGTACCAGACTGGCTATTCGGGACGGTATGTCCTGCGTGGAGTCGATGCAAAATTTGTCCGTCAGGCAACGATGCAGCAAAGTCTGGGAGAACTAGGGCTGGATGCAGAGGGGATTTATCAAACCATAGTAACGGAGTGCGGATTGTGGTAGAGAAAAAAAGATTGGATTGTCTTGTCTATGAGCTTGGACTTGCTCCAAGCAGAGAAAAAGCCCGGGCGCTGATCATGTCTGGAAAAGTATATGTAGAGAATCAGAAATCGGATAAACCAGGTACCATGGTACCTGCGGATACTGTACCGGAAGTACGTGGAGATACTTTGGCGTATGTGAGTCGTGGCGGGCTGAAATTGGAAAAAGCGATGGCCTGTTTTCCCATCACATTGGCCGGGAAAGTTTGTATGGATATCGGAGCATCCACAGGCGGATTTACCGATTGTATGTTGCAAAATGGAGCAGTAAGAGTTTATGCAATTGATGTGGGGTACGGTCAATTGGCATGGAAACTCCGCACAGATGAACGGGTAATCAATCTGGAACGCACCAATGTCCGGTATTTAACAGAAGAAAAAGTTCCGGAAAAGGTAGATTTTTTTAGTGTGGATGTGTCATTTATTTCTCTTTGTCTGGTTCTGCCCGTGGCGAAAAGATTTTTAAAGCCAGATGCTGGCGCTGTCTGTTTGATTAAACCGCAGTTTGAAGCGGGAAAAGGAAAAGTCGGAAAAAAAGGAGTTGTCCGAGAACCAGAAATCCATGAAGAAGTGATCGATAAAATTCGGGAATTTACTTTAAAAGAAGGGTTTTCCATTGAAGGTCTGACGTATTCGCCGGTAAAAGGACCGGAGGGAAATATTGAATATCTGATTTACTTGAAAAATTGCAGTACGCCGGAAGACCGGAGCGGTGCGGAGACCAAAACGCTGGTTCAGGAATCCCACGATCATTTAAACGGTGGTGGTTGATGTGAAGGTAGCGCTGACAACAAATTTGACGAAGATGGACGCTTGGCCTGTCACAGAGGAAGTTATCCGCAGACTTCATGACTTAGGCGTGGAAGTTTGGATGAATGAACAATACCATGAGGAATTTGGATTCCTGGAGGGGCTTCGTTTTTTGGGGGATCAAGAGCGGATGATTGCTTCTTGTGATGCGCTGTTGGCGGTCGGTGGTGATGGGACAATTATGAGAGCCGCAAAAGCAGCAGCAGCAGCGGGAAAGCCTATCTTAGGAATCAATGCGGGAAGGCTTGGCTTCGTAGCAGGATTGGAACGGGATGAATTGGACCGCTTACAGGATTTTACACAAGGACATTTCACTGTGGAACGGCGTATGATGCTCCAGGTTTCCCTGAGACACCAAAAACGTCGGGTAAAATATGATGCCTTAAACGATATGGTGGTATCGAGGGGATCAATGTCCAGGATCCTTGACATAAATGTTTCGCTGAACGACAATAATGTATGTAGTTATCGTGCTGATGGAATGATTGTGGCAACTCCCACCGGTTCCACTGCCTATTCGCTATCTGCGGGAGGACCCGTTCTGGAACCGACACTGCAATGTATTGTCCTGACCCCGGTATGCCCTCATTCTTTAATGACGAGGTCAGTGGTGTTTGGCCCTCATTCCAGATTGTCAATGACGGCGGAGTCCAGTTATCAGGAAGAAATTTTCCTGACGATTGATGGAGAAGTTTCCCTTCAAATTGAAAATGGTCAAACGATTGAGATTCAGAGGGCAAAAAAATATGCAGAACTAATTAATTTAAAACATAAAAATTTCTATGAAGTAGTAAATGATAAGTTGGCGGAAAGGAGAAGTTACGTATGAAATCCAGACGGCACAGTAAAATACTGGAGCTGATTGAAGAATACCATATTGATACGCAGGAAGAACTGCTGCGCCGCCTGCGGGATGCAGGATTTGATGTCACACAAGCTACCGTTTCGCGGGATATGAAAGAGCTGCGCCTGGTCAAGACGTTATCGCGCGATGGAAGATATCAATATTCCACAGGCGGAAATGAAAACGCAAAAGAGACCGCGTCAAAATTTTTGCCGCTCTTGGCAGATTCCGTGTTATCAGTGGATAATGCGATGAATCTTGTGGTGATGAAGACACCGCCGGGAATGGCGCCGGCAGTTTGCGCGGCGATGGATGCAATTTCCTGGGATGGCCTTGTCGGAACTTTGGCTGGTGATGATACATTATTTTTGGCCTGCAAAGACGAGGCGGCAGCGAAAGACGTTGTGGAGAAAATGAAAAAGATGATTGCCGGCAGGTGATAACATGCTTTCTCAACTTTATATAGAAAATGTTGCTGTGATAGAAAAATCTGAAATTGATTTTCAATGTGGTCTGAATGTTTTGACAGGTGAAACAGGGGCGGGAAAGTCCATTGTAATTGACGCGATCAATGCGATTTTGGGAGAGCGCACATCCCGTGAAATTGTACGTAATGGTTCTCGGGCTGCGTTTGTCAGCGCAGTCTTTGATGATGTCAATGCGCGGACAAAAGAGGCTTTGCAGGAATATGGGTATTCCTTAGACGATGACGGTTGTTTGATGATTCAGAGGACAATCGGAGCGGATGGGAAAGGTTCCTGTAAAATCAATGGACGTCCAGCAACAGCTTCTATTTTAAAAGAAATCGGTATTT
>CALWKP010000155.1 GCA_944381295.1 uncultured Clostridia bacterium
CTAAGACAGTGATGGAAAGTATTGACATTATGCTGCGAGAAGGAAATCGAGTGCAGGATATCCGGGAATATGTACGTAGAAAAGGTTTTGGAAAGTATCTGGCGAAAGCGAAAATGAAGGATACAGAATTAAAAAAGCAGATTTTTTTATGGAGAAGGGCACCATGGCTATATAGGGCGAAGGGGAAAATCGGTGTATCGGCAACAGAGAAGATCGGCCACTTTGGATAGAGATTTTTCTTGATGGAAACCGCTAAATATGGTATAATGTTTTCACGCCGTAACCGGAAATCAAAGATTTCCGACGGCTGAGAAAACATTGCGACGCAAACAAAAAACGATTTGTCGTTTTTTGTATAAGGTTGGCAAATCTGACGATTTGGCGGATGCGTCTAAATAACTTCACACCGTAACCGGAAATCAAAGATTTCCGACAGATGAGAAAATCAGCACGATTTGGATGGTAACAGGGGATACTGTGCGGGAACCGATTTTCGGTTTCCGCATTTGTCAAGTTAAGATGCTGAAAGAAGTTTCGTTTTATTGTACTAAAACGATGAGGAAGATGTCTTAGGAGGGATTCTTTTTTGGCAGACAATCTGCAAAATCAAATTCCTGCCCGTACACAGCAAGAATATGCAGAAGAGGTTTCCAGAATTATGGCAGTCAGAGCCAGGGGGACAACCCCACTGGCATTTGTCAGAACCTATGGATGCCAGCAGAATGTAGCGGATGGGGAAAAAATAAAAGGACAGTTGGAAAAAATGGGGTTTGCTTTTACCAATGAGGAAGAAGAAGCAGACCTGATTTTGTTTAATACTTGTGCGGTCCGTGAGCATGCGGAAGAGCGAGTGTTTGGCAATGTAGGTGCGTTAAAAAATATCAAGCGCCGGCATCCATCGTTGCTGGTTGCCGTATGCGGCTGTATGATGGAACAAAAACATGCGGCGGAACGAATGCGAAAGAGTTTCCCTTTCGTCAATTTGGTGTTTGGAACTCATTCGATCCATAAACTTCCGGAATTATTGTTTCGGACAGTAACGGATGGGACACGTGTATTTGAGCGTGGCGGGGACGATACTGTAATTGTGGAAGGACTGCCGGTTCATCGTGACGGCGGAGGCTTTAAGGCGTGGCTTACCGCGATGTATGGCTGTGACAACTTCTGTTCCTATTGTATCGTGCCTTATGTGCGCGGCCGGGAAAGAAGCCGGGAGCCGGAGGCGATTCTGGAAGAATTTGAAGGTCTGGTAAAAGCAGGGTATAAGGATATTACTCTGCTAGGACAAAATGTCAATTCTTATGGGAAGACGCTGCAAAATCCCGTAAGTTTTTCAGAATTGCTGCGAAGATTGGACCAGGTAGAGGGAGATTACCGGATTCGCTTCATGACGTCACATCCTAAAGATGCAACGGAAGAATTGATTGATACGATTGCAGAGGGGAAACATATTGCACCACATCTTCATCTCCCGTTCCAATCAGGGAACGACCGGATACTCAAGGAAATGAATCGACGGTATACACGGGAAAAGTATTTGCAATTAGTTTCGTATGCAAAAGAAAAAATTCCGGGATTATCATTGACTTCTGATGTAATTGTAGGATTTCCGGGAGAAACTTATGAAGAATTCCGGGATACCGTCAGTTTGATTGAAGAAGTGGGATTTACTTCGTTGTTCACGTTTATCTATTCACCTAGAGTAGGGACGCGTGCAGCGAAGATGCCGGATCCTGTGAGCCATGAAGAAAAGGTGAAATGGTTTACAGAGCTTTTGCAGGTGCAGGAACAAGTGGCAGCAGAGCGTTGCGCAGCGATGGTAGGACGAACGGAACGGGTACTTCTGGAAGGCAGAAATGAAAAAAATGGAAGGCTGGAAGGCCGGACGGGGGGCAATGTGATTGTAGAAACAGAAGGCCCGGACGAGCTGATCGGAAGTTTTCGGGATGTAGAAATTACGCAAGCGCGCAACTGGATTTTACGGGGAAACCTGATAGAAGGAAAATAAAAAATAGATCAACCATTGGAGGAAAGAAAACATGGATATTATTGAATTGGCAAGAGAATTAGGCAGAGAGATTCAGAAAGATGAACGGTATCTTGCGCTGCAAGTTGCACGGCAGACAAGTGATGAAGATCAGGAACTGCAAAACCTGATTGGAGAATTCAATTTAAAGAGAATGGCGATCAATAACGAAGCAGGAAAGCCGGATCGTTCCGATGAAAAGATGAAGACTTTGAACGAAGAACTGCGGCACTGCTATGCGCAGATTATGATGAACCCAAGCATGACAGCGTATAATGCGGCGAAAGAGCAGATGGATGCCCTGTTGCAGAGAGTCAATGCAATTATTTCGCAGTCTGCGGAAGGCGGAGATCCCGATACAGCAGATTATGAAGAAAGCTCCTGCGGAGGAGATTGCTCCGGCTGTTCTGGCTGTCACTAAGAGCCGGGGACGCTAGGGAAAGGGGGACGGTACACATGGCAGATTATTCGCCAATGATGAAACAATATTTCCAGATCAAGGAACAAAATCCGGATACCTTAGTTTTTTTCCGTCTGGGAGATTTTTACGAATTATTTTATGATGATGCGAAAATAGCGTCAAAAGAACTGGAATTGACTTTAACGGGTCGGGATTGCGGACAGGAAGAGCGAGCTCCCATGTGCGGTGTACCGTTTCATAGTTATGAGACTTATGTAGCGCGTCTTGTTGCGAAAGGATATAAGGTAACGATCTGCGAACAGATGGAAGATCCGGCTACGGCAAAGGGTTTGGTAAAACGTGAAGTCGTAAGGGTAATTACGCCGGGCACCATCATGGAAGGCAGTATGCTGGACGAATCCAGAAATAATTTTATTTGCTCCGTCTGTGTGGAAGGCACACAGGCGGGCATCTGCTTTGCGGATATTTCCACAGGGGAAATCCATGCGACGGTATTGCGGGAGACAACGGTACAGGGTTTGGAGCAAACGCTTGTAGATGAGCTTTCGCGGTTTTCTCCCAGAGAGATTTTGATTAATCCGACAGCTCTGAATTTGAGGACATTACCCAAATTTATTCAGGAAAAGTTGAACGCTTCGCTGGAATGTCTGGAAAATCGTCAATATGAGAGCAAAGCTTGTTCGGAGATGGTACTGCATCAATATGGGAAGCAGAATCTGGAAACATTAGGGTTGGACGGTCAAGAAGAAGCGGTACGGGCCATAGGGGCGCTGCTGAAATATTTGGAAGAAACGCAGCGGACGGGTATGGAACGTATGGGAGAAATTGACCTGTACACCACGGCTCAATTTATGCATTTGGATTTGAACGCGCGCCGGAATCTGGAACTGCTGGAAACGCTGCGGACAAAGGAAAAACGGGGATCGCTGTTGTGGGTGTTGGATAAGACACGTACGGCGATGGGAAAACGTTTGATTCGTTCCTGGATTGAACAGCCATTATTGAGTATTGCGCAGATCACACGGCGACATGATGCTGTGGAGGAATTGACAGGGGATAGTATCCTGCGGGAAACACTGATGGATGAGCTGGAAGGCATCCAGGACATGGAGCGCATTTTGACCAGGATCGTTTACGGTTCGGCAAATGCGCGGGAACTCCGGTCATTGTGCAGCGCAGCGGAGCACTTGCCAAAGATTAAAGAACAGCTGTCACAGGTAAAATCAAATCTGCTGAATGATATCTATGAACAAATCGATCCTTTGAAGGATTTGCATGATTTGATTGATGCGGCGGTCGTCGAATCTCCTCCGTTTTCCATCCGGGAAGGAAATATGATCAAGCCCGGATTCCATGAAGAATTGGACCTCCTGCGGGAAACCATGACCAATGGGAAAGGCGTTATTGCGCGGATTGAAGCCCAGGAGAAAGAAAAGACGGGAATCCCCAAATTGAAAATACGGTATAATCGTGTTTTCGGATATTACATAGAAATTTCTAATTCCTATAAAAATCAGGCGCCGCCGGAATATGTGCGGAAACAGACATTGACAAACTGTGAGCGTTTTATTACGCCGGAACTCAAAGATTGGGAAAGTAAAATTCTCGGTGCGCATGATAAATCGATCCAGTTGGAATCGCAGCTTTTTGAAGAAATCCGAGGGAAAGTGTCAGCAGAGCTGACAAGGATTCAAAATACAGCTGCGGCGCTGGCAAGGTTGGATGTTTTGTGTTCTTTTGCAAAGGTTTCCGTGGACAATCAGTATGTGCGTCCAAC
>CALWKP010000156.1 GCA_944381295.1 uncultured Clostridia bacterium
AGGTCAGGAAGAATCCCCTTTGGAAGAACCGGGAAAGCCGCCCAAAAAGAAAAAACGGAAAAAATTTTTGAAAAAATGGATCAAACGCTTGATCGCGCTGGTTTTGGTTGTCGGAGTCGGCGCAGGAGCTGCTATTTATTTTCTGGGATCGTCCGGACGGGAAGAAATGATGGAAATTTCCCATACCGTAGAGGTTACCAGACAGACATTACAGACTTCGCTTTCCTCATCGGGGACCCTGGAGGCGCTGAATACCTACAATATTACATCTCTGGTTTCCGGCGAAGTGATTTCTGCGGATTTTGAGGAGGGAGATACGGTAGAGGAAGGAGCCGTCCTATACCGGATCGATACCGATTCTGTGGAATCTCAGATCAGTACAGCGCTTACCCAGGTGGACCGCGCACAGGAGTCGTATGATAAAGCGGTGGAAAAGTATCAGGAAGCTGCTGCCGATTATCAAAGCCTGTCTTATGCGTCGCCGATTTCCGGATATGTGAAAACCTTGTCGGTGGATGTGGGGGATACCATTCAGGCAGGCGCGCAAATCGCGGAAATTTACGACGATAGTATCATGGAATTGAAGGTCCCGTTTTTGTCGTTGGCAGCGGATTCCATTCAGGTGGGCGATACCGCCAATGTGACGGTCAACGGGACATTGGACGTCCTGCAAGGGACGGTAACGGCGGTCAACCAGATGGAAGAAGCCGGAAATGGCGGGACCGTTGTGCGCATGGTGACGATTGAAGTACAGAATCCGGGCGGATTATCTTCGTCCTATACCGCGTCGGCACAGATTGGGGAACTTTCGAGCAGTGGCGACGGGACATTTTCGGTAAAGACGGATAAAGTAGTGACCGCGGATTACGGCGGAGAAATTGCATCACTTGCGGTAGAGGAAGGACAGTATGTAGAAAAAGGCGCGGCCTTGTTTACCTTTACGCAGGATTCAGCGGACGATCAGCTGGAAAGCCTGAAAGATGCCATGGAAAATGCGGAACAATCGCTGGAAGACGCACAGCAGTCGTTGGAAAATCAACAGGATCAGCTTGCTGATTATGAAATTACCGCACCGATCTCCGGGCAAGTGGTCATGAAAAGTGCAAAAGCAGGGGATACCTTAAATAACAATAATTCCTCTAATACACTGGCGACGATTTACGACATGTCGTCATTGACCCTGGAGATGAGCGTCGATGAAATGGATGTCTTGAGCGTAGAGGTTGGACAGTCGGTAGAAATTGTAGCCGATGCCCTGGAAGACCAGACGTTTTCCGGGGTCGTGACAAATGTCAGCCTGATTAGTACTTATTCGAACGGCGTCACACAATATCCGGTTACGGTACAGATTGATGAGCCGGGAGATCTTTTGCCGGGGATGAACGTAACCGCGAGCATTATTTTGGAAGAATCTGAAGATACCCTGGTGATTCCGGCGTCAGCGCTCATGCGGGGAAATCTGGTGTATGTAAAAGACGACAGCGTGACGGAATCGGAAGGAGATGCTCCGGCAGGATTCCGTGCGGTGGAAGTGGAAACCGGATTAATCAATGAAGATTATGTAGAGATTTTGAGCGGTTTATCAGAAGGTGATGAAGTCTATGTGGAACAGGTAACATCCACTCAAAGCGGTATGATGAGCGGTATGCCCGGCGGCATGGGCGGAAGCATGGGCGGCGCACCCGGCGGTATGGCTGGCGTAATGGGCGGTTCCGGCGGAGGCGGCATGACCGGCGGCGGAAGGCCGGGAGGCGGATTTTGATGGGCGTCTCGGAAGTGCGCAGGGAAGCACAACCACTCATCGACCTGCGCGATATCTATAAGATTTACCAGATGGGGGATATGGAAGTACGTGCCAGTGATGGGATTTCCCTAAAAATCTGGAAAGGAGAATTTGTATCGATCGTAGGAAAATCCGGGAGCGGCAAATCCACGATGATGAATATTATTGGATGCCTGGATGTACCAACTTCCGGGGAATACATTTTGGACGGCGAGGACGTCAGTGAAATGGAAGACGACGAACTTGCCGAAATCCGGAACAAGACGATTGGGTTTGTATTTCAGCAGTATAACCTGCTGCCACGGCAAACGCTGCTGGAAAATGTGGAGCTTCCTTTGATTTATGCGGGAGTTGGGCGCAAGGAACGGCAGGAACGTGCCATGGCATCGCTGGAAAAGGTCGGCTTACAGGATAAATGGAAATACCTGCCACAGCAGCTGTCGGGCGGCCAGCAGCAAAGGGTGTCGATTGCACGGGCACTGGTGGGGAACCCGTCGTTGATTTTGGCGGACGAACCGACGGGTGCATTGGATTCCCGTACCAGCCGGGATGTCCTGGATTTTCTCAAACAGCTCAACGAGGAAGGAAATACCGTAGTGATTATTACACACGATACATCGATCGCAATGGAAGCCAAAAGAGTTGTGAGAATCCGGGACGGCAAGATTACTTTTGATGGGGATGTGAAGGAGTATGCTGCAAACGTTTAGGCTGGCAATGAAAAGCCTGGCAGGAAGTAAGCTGCGGTCCTTCCTGACCATGTTAGGGATTATTATTGGCGTAGCGGCGGTGATCGTGCTGGTAAGCCTTATGAGCGGGATGACCAATTATATTACCGACAGTTTTTCCGACTTAGGAACAGATCAGATCAGTGTCAGCGTGACGAATACCGGGACGAGAAGCGTTACGCCGGATGACATGTATGAGATACTGGAAGATAACAGCGGATTGCTGTTGGAACTGAGCCCAACCGTGCAGACGCGAGGTATGGTGAAACGAGGCGCGGACTCCCTGAGCACGACATCGATGACAGGGGTGAGCGAAGGGTATTTGGATATTGGAGCATTGGAATTATCCACAGGAAGGTTCCTGACCTATTCGGATATTGTTTCGGAACAGAAAGTCTGTGTGATTGGTTCGTATGTAGCACAGGAGCTTTTTGACGGCGAAGACCCACTGGGGCAGACGATCAAGTTGAACGGCCAACCCTATACAGTGGTTGGGACGTTAGCAGAAAAAGCAGATTCAGAAGAAGGGTCGTCGGATGACTGTATTTACCTCCCCTATTCCAGCGCGACCAAGCTGGCAATGAACAGCGATATTACAAGTTATACCTTTATTGCAAACAGCGAACAGATGGACTTGGCAAAAAGCGTGTTAGAAAGTGAACTTTACGCAGTTTTTCTGAATGAAGATCTTTACACAGTAACGACCCTGTCAGAAATGCTGGAGATGGTGGAGACGATCACAGGAATGATGACGGCACTGTTAGTGGGGATCGCGGCAATTTCACTGTTAGTTGCTGGAATTGGAATTATGAATATCCAGTTGGTTTCGGTGACGGAACGCACCCGTGAGATAGGGATTCGGAAATCTTTGGGGGCAAAACAGAGCGTCATTCTCCGTCAGTTTATCATGGAAGCGGGGATGCAAAGTTCGATTGGCGGGATTCTGGGAATTATACTTGGGTCTGTGTTGACGACAGTGGCATCGTCTCTGATTGGTCTGGATGCGCCGCCGTCGGTACAAGCGATTATTGTATCGTTCCTGGTGTCTGCAGGAATTGGGATTCTGTTTGGATATATGCCAGCGAAAAGAGCAGCACGGCTGAATCCGATCGACGCGCTGCGGAGTGAATAACCAGATCGTTTAAAATAGAGCTTTACGCAAAAGTAGCGGGGTCCGGTGGATTTGTCAACGATAAAATGAACGGCTGACGCCGTCGTTGACAAATCCGCCGGACCCCGCTGAATAAGCAATCAGGAGGGCAAAAGCAAACTATGCTTTTGCCCTCCCGATAAGGATGGGAGACACGGACCTGTGGTCTGCAGATTGCGGACCTGCGGTCGGCGGGTCGCGCACGCGTCATGACCTCTGCCCGGCAATCAGCTGGAACCATCTCTCAGTGCCCGCGCTTTTTGGTTGCGGGAGTGTGTCGTTATTACCGGGTGATGGCCTAAGAGTTTCCTTGCTGACAATTACACCGCTCGGTATGCCCATGCAGCATGAGCACATCGTGGCGCGGTGATAACATAAAATGCAGCAGAAAACTTGTAGAAAAAAATTGAAAAAAGAAACCCGGGAGTTTTTCAGCGATTACAGCTCAAAAGCTCCCGGGTTTTGTCGATTGCATTTTTTGGAAGGCTGGTTTGAAGATCTCCCTTTCTGTCCAGACTGAGTTTGGAAGGAATTATCCACGGATAACTTCCGCAAGGGCACTGTCGCTGGTGAATACCGGAATCTCATCCAGCGGGGCCGCTACAGTGATAAACTGTCCGCCTTCGTATTCCTTACCGCTCCATACATGTGTCCAGCGTGCGCCTGCCGGCAGGTATACTTTGCGCTCGGTCATGCCCTCATACATTACCGGTGCCACCAGTACCTTGCCGCCAAACAGGTATTCCTGATGATCGTTCCACGCCTCAGTATCTTCCGGGAACCCGTAGAATAATGGACGCATGACTGGGGAACCCTTTTCGTGAGCTTCGCGCATGATTTCTGTGATATAGGGACGCATCCTCTCGCGCAGGAACAGGTATTTTGTGCAGATTTTTTCTACTTCCGGACCATAGGACCAGACTTCGTTATCCGCGCCGGACCGACAGGTAGCGCCGCCGGTTGTGCCGTATTGCGGCTTGTGCGGTTCCCTGTCGCCATGCAGACGCATGACCGGGCAGAAAGTACCGTATTCGAACCAGCGGACAAGGACCTCATGGAACTTGGGATCATCGATCCATCCGCCGTGGAATCCGCCGATATCGGTGGTCCACCACGGGATACCCGCGATTCCCATATTCAGGCCCGCCGCATATTGGTTTCGCAGCGTCTGGAAGTCGGAATGGATATCGCCGCTCCATACAAGAGCGCCGTATTTCTGACTGCCAGCCCATGCACAGCGCAGCAGATTGATGATATTTTCCTGACCTTCTGCCTTCATACCGTCAAAGAAGGTTTTCGCATACATGACCGGATAAATATTTCCTACTTGTACATCTGGCCCAAGATAATACCGATAGTTGTCGAAATCGTAGACTGAATATTCTGGCTCCGCTTCGTCCAGCCAGAAAATCCGTACGCCTTTATCGTAATAATTCTGTTTGGCTTTCTTCCAAACATATTCCCGCGCACCGGGATTCGTCGCGTCATAGTGGATGGTGTTGCCCTGATAATCCATTGCAATCCGGAATCCGCGTTCCGTCCGGATCAGATATCCTTTCCGCAGCATCTCCTGGAAGTTCTCACTGCGGTAATCTACGGTCGGCCAAATCGATACCATCAGCTCAATGCCCATTTCTTTCAGTTCGGCAATCATTGCGTCCGGGTCCGGCCAGTAAGTCGGGTCAAATTTCCATTCGCCCTGCAGCGGCCAGTGGAAGAAGTCTACTACGATCACCGAGATCGGCAGCCCGCGCTTTTTGTAACCGCGTGCAACTTCCAAAAGTTCTTCCTGGGTCTGATAACGCAGTTTGCACTGCCAGAATCCCATAGCATAGTCCGGCATCATCGGTACGGTACCGGTCGCTTTTGCATAAGCTTCTTCAATTTCTGCCGGCGTATCCCCTGCGGTAATCCAATAGTCCATCGCTTTGGTGGATTTCGCTTCTCAGGTGGTCAGGTTTTTGCCGCAAGTAACGCGTCCGACAGCCGGATTGTTCCACAGGAACCCGTATCCGCAGGACGACAGGACAAACGGTACGCTTGCCTGGGAATTGCGGTGTGCCAATTCCAGATCGGTGCCCTTCAAATCCAGATACGGCTGCTGATACTGTCCCATGCCGTACAGGCGTTCGTCAGTGCTGGTCGATTCAAACCGTGCCGAAAGCTGATAGTCCCCGCCGATGATCGGCTTGAATTCCCGGCCTTCCACTTCCAGCGCCGAACAGGCGTCTGAATTGACATCCTGGCGGTTGCGCACATATTCTTCCAGCAAAAGGTCTCCTTTTTGATTGTAGAAGGTGATTCTCCCGACTGCGGTCAGTGACGCCGTCAGCTTTCCGTTGCGGATAGATGCGCTGCCATCCTCGTTCAGTGTGATTTCAGGTTCCGTGACAGCCGGTTCCAACAATGCCCAGGATTCCGTGGGCATTTCCGCCAATTTGGTCGCTCTTACCCGCAGGCTGTTCTCTCCCCACGGTTCAATCCAGAGTTTTTCCGCGTCATAGCCGAAAACCAGACGGTTCCCTTCCCTGCTGAAACAGGTCTCTTGTGTTTTGTTTGCCATTACTCCCATGTCCTTTCTTCTTGAAACTAGTTGATTCGTCATTTTCAGATATTGGCGTCTGAAATATTTTTTGTAGCAGTCTTAGACTCAGCTGTTTTTTACCAGATCGGCAAGTGCCCGGAATTTTTCCACGGTAACGCCGGGCGGACAGCTGTCGCTGTTTGCCAGCACATAACCGCGGCCTTTCATGCATTGCAGCAATTCCTGAGCCCGTCCCACAACCTGGTCCTTGGGGAACTCCAGCAGTTCTACCGGCTCGATCCCGCCGATCACCGAAATCCGGGGCGGAAGGATTTCATGGACACGCTGCATTTGGACATTGCCCGTCGGGGCGGGGGAGACAGATTCCAATACATCGATCTTTGACCCGGCAATATCGGGCAAAAGATCGTTCAGCCAGCCGCAGGCGTGTTGGATATACCGTTTTCCGGAAGCGTGCAGGATGTCACACCATCCGTTGATTTCGGGAAGAATATACTCTCTGTAATAGTTCGGTGAGATGTTGGTGGTGGAAGTGTCCTCCCACGAGAGGAAGAACGGCGATGGCGATGCGGCCGCAATTTTTGCCGCATCCATGGAGACGCGCTGCATCGCGTGAAGTGTTTCCTCTACCGTTTCAGGGAAGTCCATCAGGGAATAGACCATAGTTTCTGTGCCCACCCATTTTTCCAGCATCGACTGAAAAGAAGATTTTGTTTCCGGGCAAATCAGCGGCAGCAGCAGCCCGCGTTCTCCCAACGCTTCGGCCGCTTGCTCAAAAGGTGCGTAATCCGGTTCCAGATGGGTGTTTTCCATGATGTATTGCAGCAGCCGGAAATCTTCTTCGGTTTTGACAGGATGATCTACCAGAAACCAGGTATCGCCTTCTGCGACATAGCGGTATCCCAAAGTCAGCGTCCCGCGGGAAGTGCGGTAGGCGATTGTCCGGGTAGTACCTTCTGTTTTGCTGGAAATTTCACAATCATCCAGAAACTGCCGGCATACCAAAAGGTCACGGCCGTCTTTTCCGTACATGGGCGCATGCCCCCGAAATAAGGGGTCTGCGCCAATGCTTTCTAAAAATTCCAGTTCGCCTTTGTGGATCAATGCGTCGGATTGTGCTTCCCACCAATAGGCCAGAAACGGACTGAACGGTACCCGGTCAGCTGGTTCTCCGCACAGGGTTTTTACAATTCGTTCTCTACTTGTCATAATATCACCTGCTTCGTGGGAGAAAAAATTGCTGAAATTTGTATCATTTTGACTTGCTGAAAAAATACTTCCTTATTATGGAAAACAGAAGCGCAAGAACACTTGAAGCTATTGGAAGATTGTGCTATAATTTATTTAAAATGATAAGATGTTTTTGGGAGAAGTATCCTTGATCTGTTTTCCATTATAGCACAAACAAAAACCATAGGATAGAACGATTGCTTTTCTTTTAGCACAAATTTGATATTCCCCGCGGGGCTGTCGTCTCCGGAAAGAAAGAAGGGGACGACATGGATTTAGCGATTTTAGAGCCTACCAGACATGGGACCGAACAAAAAAATATTGCATTTTATGATCATCCTGATCCTAAAAACACATCGATGACCGGACATTTCCCGGCGCACTGGCATAAAGAATATGAAATTATTTATGTGACAGAAGGCCCGGTTGTATTTCAGTTGAATGGAAAAGAGCAGGCGGTAAACACCGGAGAAGCATTGATCGTGAACAGGAATGTGATTCATTCTTGTACGCCGCCGCAGCGAAGATTTCATTATATCTGCGTGGTATTTGGGGAACAATACTTATTCCCCGGGACAGCAGATCCTTTATATGAAGAATATTTTTTGCCGCTGCATGCGGGGAGAAAAAGTTTTCCCGCATATATTAGTGGCGGAGGATGGCAGGAAGAAATGCTGGAATGTATCCGGGAGCTATGCCGAAGCGGATTAAAAAAGGAACGCGGATGCGAGTTGGAATGGAGGATGCTGCTGCTGAAAGTGGTGCACATTGCCTACCGGAATAACATTTTTGAAAAGCAGAGAGAGCCGCAGGGAAGCGGGATTGCAGCGGTACGGGCGGCATTGCTGACGATTCAGGATAATTATGCGGAACCGATTCGCATCAGTGATTTGGCAGAGAGGTCCGGGTTTTCGGTGGAGCATTTTTGCCGGATATTCAAGCGGATTGTGGGGAAAACGCCGACGGAATATCTTCTTGCACAAAGGATTCGGGCAGCGGAATATCGGTTGACCCGGACAACAGAAAGCATTTCGGAGATTGCGTCGGAGAGTGGATTTGATGATATCAACTATTTTTCACGCTGTTTTAAGAAAGTCCATGCAATGACGCCGAGCCAATATCGGAAAGATTTTTCGTAAAGGACAAGCTTTTCTGGGGGATTCGGCAGCCGGGCACGGTGAACGGCCTGTTGGTTGCAGATGTGCACGAAACCTGTTTTCACGTGATCGTACGTTTACCTGTTAGTGTGTGAAATTGTCATAATTTCTATCGGAAAATCATTATTTAATCATAAATTCGATCTTTTACGCATGATTATATGATAAAAATCAAAACATTCCGGAAAAGTGCAATTTTTTCATGTAATAGTGCATTTCCTATTTGTTAATAAAAAGTTAAAATATAGTCACCGATTAAAACTTTGGCAAATAGAAACCTGAAAAAAGGAAGGAGATTCACACATGTTGAAAAAAATTCTTTGTGGTTTGCTTGCCGCTGCGATGGCTTTGACCGTATTCGCAGGATGCTCTTCCGATGAGGGCACTTCCTCTGCAGAGGGTTCTTCCGATACTGGTTCCAGCGAAACAACATCCGGTGACGCAGGTTCTTCGGAATCCACTGGCGAAGCTACCAGCCTGAGACTCGCACTGTGGGATTATGAAACCGTAGGCTACGATAAGGCTATGGTCGAAGCGTTCCAGGAAGCGAATCCGGACATCACGGTTGAAGTTACCTCCACCCCGAACGCCGACTATGCCAGCAAGATCTCCGTTATGCTCGCCGGCGGCGACAATGTCGATGTGTACTACATCAAGTCCAACACCGACTACCCGACCTTCGTAATGAGGGAATTCGTTCTGAACCTCGACGATCTGATCGCTCAGAACAACTTTGATCTCGAACCCTATGGCACTGTTCTCGATCAGCATTACAGGATGGATGGCAGCCTCTATGCTCTGCCGTACAGGACCAACGACTGGGTACTGTTCTACAACAAGACCATCTTTGACAATGCCGGCGTAGAATATCCGTCCAACGACATGACTTGGGAAGAAGTTGCCGAACTCGCGAAGCAGGTTACTTCCGGTGAAGGCGGCAGCAAGATCTACGGCATGTACTATCAGCCGAAGGTATCCTTCATCCTCCCGTTCATGGTTGGCAAGATCGACAACTATGACAACATGACCAGCGATTTCTCTGAATTGCAGTAT
>CALWKP010000157.1 GCA_944381295.1 uncultured Clostridia bacterium
TAACGCATCGGCAATCTTAAATATGGATAAAATACATTCCAGAACGCCTTTATATGCCTGTAAAGATCGTTTGTTCCGAAAAAATTCCAATGATTTTTCACGAAAAATCATTGACACAATATTCTTATTATGATAAAATAATATATCACACAAGTTTTTTTAATTATCTGAGAGAACTTTATTCAAGAAAAGGGAAGCGCCCTCCTGAAAAGGAGAATTTCTTTCCTGACTGACTTGGCAGACGCAACGGGGAGTAGTGGTAACGTGGAGATCTTTGATATCAAGTTGACTTTTTCAGAAGAAAATTTTTTATCGTCAAACCCTGTTCATTCATTTTATGACGACGTTGAGCCGTGGGAGAAGATCGAAGCAGTCGGCTTCACTCAGCCGCAAACTTTTCATGTAACGGACGCATAAGAAATCAGGTTTGTAGCGGATGAAATCGGAATAACACAAAGCGATGAAGACGGCTCTGGTTTCCCCAAGGGGAATAGGAGCCGTCTTTTATTGTATACCAACAGCGGAGGGAGCGAGAGGGATGAAAGAAAAGGGCATGGTGGTCTGCCTGCTGAAGTATATGACAGGAGCTGTCGAGGCTGCTGATTTTCAGTCTGCGAACTCAAAGACCATTTGCTTAGGATATTTCGGACGAGCAGACGTTGTTCCAGTATCTTCTTTTCGGGATTATATGCGGATTGCCTCAGAAAATAATGCGGAGTTTCTTGGCACCAGAAAGCAGATGTTACTGTATTTGTTTCCCGGCTATGCCGATGAGATCGAGCTGGTCGATCGCCCAACGACCAATGAATTGCCGTTCCGGCCTTCTGACAGTGGACTTTCCGCGGCCTTTTGCTGCCTGTCTGTTCTAAACCTCAGCGCTCCTATGAAGGAGCAGCTGAAAAAAGCAGGACCGCAAAAGGCGGTTTCCTTGCTTTGGGAGCAGCTTCACAAAGCGGATCTCTCAAAGGGCGGACATTTTTTGCGCTGCGCCGTCGCCGGCATTTTAGGGATGGAGGATCTCTGCGTAATTTTGCTTTCCGATCATTTCCCTACGATTTCAGAGGCGATCGACCGGCTCCGAAAGCTGCAGGATGTTTCCAGCCAAGCAATGGCAGTGGATAATTCCCATTCCGTGCTGATGGTCGCGAGAGAGGAAAAAACACCGCAGCAATGGGGTTCGGCGAGCGCGGAAATTCATTTTTCATTGAAAAGTTCCGCTGCGTTTGCCTACCTGCGCCAGGTACAGCAAGAAATCGCCGCCCATTCGGGTGCGGGATCCGTCGAGCTTGTCAGCCGTATAGGAGAACACGATGCGCTGATCCGTTGTCCTGCCGGCGCGTTGGGCGGTTATCTGTATGGAAGCGACGGCCTGCTGAGCTATCAAAACAAGCAATATCTGCAGTCTTTTTATCAGTCGGAGACGATCCTGTGTGAAAACGCCCTTTCCGAGGCCCCGTCTTTTCTTGGGGCCGATTGGGAGCTTGAAGAAAAAAGCTCCTCTGCGGGGACAAATCAGAAGTCTCTCGACGGGCTGAAACAATAAAAAAAAAAAAAGATCAACGTGATCGAGGGATATCTTTTTGGCAAAGACCATAAAAAGGAAAAAGACGTCTCCTACATAGGAATGGTCCTGTATCGTCTGCTGAAGGATTATATGCGTGTTTCCTCTATCCCTTTCGGCGAAACGCTCCAGGAAGATCTTTTGATCCAGCTCAAGACATCTGTGGAAGCTCTTGTTGTGGCTGCGGAAGAGTTCCACCATGCGAAAAACTGCGGCAGGGCAACGCGGATTTTTGACGAAAGATTTTCGCACATTGTGGATGCTGTAAGCTGCTCCATACAGGCGGCGAGCCAAATGGACCGTCTTTGCTTCGAAGAGCAGCGTTCGCATTTGGACAACACCGGCGCCTACCACAAAGTCTTATTGGCATATTACGGTATCGTAAAGGACGTCCTTGCGCTGATCTACATGATCCCGCGCAAAAGGGAATGTACACAATCCGTGCTGGTCCCGCTGCTTTCGTTTGGGCATACGCCGGTTGTTTGCTCCTGCTCTTATGAAGCGCATTATGACGGATTGCCCGCCAAGTTGGTGTGTATCACCATGCCCTATCAGGCGTTCACCAATCTTCCCAAATATATCGGGATGCTCGTGCATGAGCTGTTTCATTATTCTGCGCCTTCGGACAGGGGGAAGAAAAATGAGACAGCGGGGATGTGCCTGACCGCAGCGGCATTCCTGCGGTTCCTCACCCTGCTTGGAGAAATGATCTTCCCCGACGGAAGGATTGGCGGCCATACGCTTTTTTATCAATGGCCGCAGCTTGTTTTGGAGAGCGTCCATACCATGTTTGAGACGATACACAACAACCAGAAAGAGCAATACGCCGCCTTCCTTCACTGGGACAAACCAGATCTTCCGGAACTTCCCTCCGCGATCTTTTTCCAGACGATCCGTGAGGCGTTGACGCCCTGTGCGGATTCTCCCCTGAAACAGGCGGTGGAAGACCTTTACTGCCGGACCTGGCTGCTGCTTCGGGAGAAGCTGATGCGTTTGGGAGAGGTCAGCGGGGCAACAGCGGCCTTGTTTGCACTCGACGGGACGCTTTCAAGCGAAGAGGCCCTCCTTTTCATCAGGGAGCGTTACCGTTTGCTCCTGCCTCACGCGAGGAAACAGATCCAGTCCAATTTATTTGCCTACGAAAGAGCGCTGTGCGAGCTGCCCCCTGACTTGTTCGATATCGATTTCGTCCTGTCGGGAGAAAGCAATGATGAAAAAGTCAAACAGTATCTGTGGCAGATCCACAGCATCCGGAGCGACAAACGTGTGAATGCGGACATCGAGACAACACAATACGATGGCAACGACATCCGGATCGGCGCCCTTCTGGATTATTTCGTCTTTGGCCTTTTCGGGCAGGAAAAATGCCGCAGTTTTTCCTTTTCACAGCGGCAGGCCATACTCGATGAGAAACTTTCGGAGTGGTTTGACAATTCCCAGGAGAGGACCCCGTATCAGAAGGAAGAACGGCGCAAGGCCGCCATGGAGACCAGGCTTGGCTATGGCGTGTATCAGTCGGAAAGCCTCTTTGCCGCGATCATGCTCCGGGATTATTTTATCCCTGTACGCTGGCAGCTGGCCAAGTTGCAGGAACATCCCGAGGCGCGTTCGATGATCCGCAAGCTCAGCAGATTTTATATCCGTTACTGCAAAACGTTGGATCACGAGTCCGGTGCAAAAAAGGAAGCGGCGTTGTTTGACCTGTCGATCGAGATGATGGAAAGCTTTCAAGCTCAGCCTTCTCTGGAAGAGCTTAACCGCTTGTGTTGGCAGGTCCACGGGCAGGAGGAGATGCCGGAGATTTCCTGTGACCCTGTTGGTTCCAACAAATGGATAACCGGGACATTGGAATTCCGGGCGTTCCACCCAAAGGACCTTTCCAGGCAGATCATTAGCGCCTATCATTCCCTGTGTCCGAACGGCAAGAATGTTCCGCTCTGGTTTCGGGGAGAGAGTAAAGCGGACCGCACAATGATGCCCGGTATTATGAGAAAATCCGAATCGTATGCAGAAGATGGTTTTGTTCCCGGGATGCGCAAGCTGACGACGCTGGCGAAAGCAAAAATATTGCCCCGGGGCGAGCATTTCCATCAAGCGGAATGGCTGGCTTTGCTGCAGCATTATGGGTTCAAAACAAACCTTCTCGATTGGAGCGAAAATTTCACGACTGCCCTGTTTTTTGCAACAGAAAAATGGCAAAATTCTGAAAAAGCGCCCAAAAACGACGCGGTGATCCATATCCTCAATCCGATCCTGTTGAACCTTGCCGCGGAGATGCTGGAAGAACGCCGGGGAAAAAACGCGCACCCGGCATCCTTTCAAAAGGCAATGGACGTTTTATGCACCTATCTGCGTACCGGAAAAGAAAGCAGCCCTTTTTATCCCATCCCTCTGTTCACCTCCAGCGAGGAATACCTTGACTTGCAGGGGAAACCTCTTTACAGCCCCTACTATGATTTTGGTTTTTGCGAAAGGACGCGGATTTTTCCGCTTGCGGCGGCTACCCCCATGAACAGCGACAGGATAAAGGCGCAAACAGGCGCATTTGTCTTTTTCCCTTTGCACGCAAAACCGCGCAAAATGAAGGGGAATCCGGCAACCTATCGCTATGCGGATTTGTATCGCTTACAGAAAAAATATTTTGTCGCCATGTATCAGGAACGGAAACGGGACCCTTCTTTGCCTCTTCCGATCCCGTTCCTTTGCAAGGTGTCCCTGAATGCTTCGCGATATATGGAATTCGTCGATTATATCCGAGCGATCGGTCTGCGGAAATTCCAAATATATCCCGAACTTGACAACCTGGTCAAAGACATTGAAATGCAGTCGTTTGAATCCTTCCATGTAAACGAAAGGACGTCCGCTTCTGTAAGGGAAGCGTCTCCTGCAAATCGTGCAATAGACCCTTTGGAGAATGGGAAAGAACACAGAAATATTCAGGCGGAGCGTGGAGAACACCATGTTTTAGATTTCAAGGGAGTTCCGCAGCTGCTGTGAAATGACTAGGTCTGGATCACAAGAAATTCCCTGTTTTTGAAGAGATCCTCACGGGCTTGTTCTGGATTGGCAAAAGGCCGTCCGGAACAAGTCTTTTTTTGCACAAAACAGCTTGGTTATGGGTCTTTTCGCTGTGAAAGCCTCCATAAATCTGTTTCAGGAAGAAACTTCCTCTTGCAAAAATAGAACAAATGTTCTATTATAAAGTCAGAAAATCTTGCAGGAGGTGAGTGGGATGGGAAAACGTCAATACGCCTGCATCGACCTAAAAAGCTATTACGCCAGTGTGGAGTGCGTGGACCGCGGGCTGGACCCTCTCACCACAAATCTGGTGGTAGCGGACGAAACGCGGTCCGACAAAACGATCTGTTTGGCGGTGTCGCCGTCGCTCAAGGCCATGGGGATCCCCGGGCGGCCGCGGCTGTTCGAGGTGAAGCAAAAGCTTTCTGAGCTCCGCGCCCGTACCGGCAGGGAGATCCCCTATATCGTCGCCGTGCCGCGCATGGCCCGGTATCTGGAGCTTTCCGCAAAAATCTACGGCCTTTACCTCCGGTATCTCTCCGCACAGGATATCCATGTCTATTCCATCGACGAGGCCTTTTTCGATTTGGCGCCCTATCTGGAGCTCTACCACACCACAGCGCGCGAACTGGTGACAGCCATTATCCGCGACGTGCTCTGCACGGAGGGGATCACCGCCACGGGCGGCGTGGGGACAAACCTCTATCTGGCCAAAATCGCCATGGACATCGTTGCCAAGCGCATCCCCGCAGACAAGGATGGCGTGCGTGTTGCGGAACTCGATGAGCTCTCCTTCCGGGAACAGCTTTGGGAACACCTCCCGCTCACCGATTTCTGGCAGATCGGCCCGGGCATCGAACGACGTTTGCAGCGGATGGGCGTCTTTTGCATGGGAGATTTGGCGCTGCTCAGCCTGCGGAACGAGGAAGCCCTGTTCCGCGAATTCGGCGTGGATGCCGAAATCCTCATCGACCACGCCTGGGGGCAGGAACCATGCGGGATGGAGCAGATCAAGGCCTACTCTCCTTCGGCCAAGTCCATCGCTTCCGGTCAGGTGCTGAAACGTCCGTATTCCTGGGAGGAAGGGCGTCTCGTCGTGCGGGAGATGGCGGATCAGGTAGCATTGGAGCTGGCGGGTAAGTGCTATACCGCCGAGGGCGTCACGCTCTATGTAGGGTACGAATCCTTCGGGCGAGATGGCTCGCTCACCTACGAGGGGCCGGTAAACCTGCGATTCGGAAAGCCACGGGCAGCCTCCGTCCATGGGACGGAAAAGCTGCCCGCGCCAACCGCTTCCCCTTCGCTGATCACAAAAGCCGTGCTGTGCCTGTACGACCGGCTGACAGACCGGCGGCTGCAGGTGCGGCGCATGAGCGTGGCGGCGATCCGGCTCTGCCCGGAAGAGGAATACGCCCCGCAGCTTTCCCTGTTTCGGGAAGAACAGAACGATCTGAGGGAAAAAGACCTGCTCAGGGCCGTACTGCATCTGCACGGCCGGTTTGGGAAAAACGCCGTCCTCAAGGGGCACGACCTATTCGATGCGGCGACTACCGTAGAACGTAATGGACAGATTGGAGGCCACCGCAAATGACAGCCATACACCGCAGTATTTTATATCATGACCGCCCGGTTTCTTCTCACCCAAAAATGCAGTTGGGAAACAGGGCGAAGCTTTTCACACCGTTTTCCGCGCTGAGAGGCTTTGATATCGCGATCCTCACGCGGGAGCAGGATCGCACGCTCGTCCCGCGCGCCTGTCTTTCCCGGGACCGGGAAGAACAGCTCGACCGGATGTTGTGCAGTCTGCGCCCCGGCGACAAAGTTACGGTGACGCGCTTTCTTCCTATCAAGTGGCTGGACGGACAGGAAATGGGAGAATATACTGTAGGAACAGATATTTTCCGTCACATTGATCGGGTCGCACGCCTTCTGATCCTGGAAAACAGCGCCATTCCGTTGGAAAATATCCGGGAAGTACAAGCAACCGGTGTAGATTGGGGGGATCCGTATGAATAGCCCTTCCCGGCGAAAGCAGTATGTAGAAGTGGTCGCCACACATTACATCGACGGCAGTGTTCGACCGCAGAAGATCGTATTTGCCGCCGGACCAGTCTACGAGATCAAAGAGTCGCGGGATGCCGGTCGTGGAAAAGCCCGTACCACGGGTGAAATCGCCCGACGTTTCGCCGTAAAGATCCACGGTAAGGAAACCTGGCTTTACGAGGACGGCGGCCGCTGGTTTGTCGAGATGAAGGAGTAGCTGGATTTTCTGCCGGAATCGGTTTGCACTGAACTTGCATCATAAATGGCGCCTCCCGGTGTTCTATCACTGACTTAATTATGTATGGATACTGTATTGGGCACTCTGCAGGTTCTCTGCTCCATGCAGGATGATACCGCCGCAGATCCCTCTGCCATAATGCGTATTCTCTTCAAAAAAGAAGCTATAGGGCTGGATGTCATCATAGAGGACGATCTTTTCTGTGCCTCGCCACTGGAAATGCTGCTCCAGCGTCTTTCCCAGTTTGCGCCGCAAAATCGGCCACCGGGCAACCTCATGGAGATTTTTCCGGCTGCGGAATTCATAGCGGCATGTTACCTTTTCCGGGATGGAGAGTTGCCGCCATTCCGCATCATCCATATCCTCTCCTACCCCTGTAAAGGCGTGGAATGGCTTATAGGGAAGCCTCACATCCTCTTTCCATCCATGCACCTTGTCGTTCCCATCTTCCTGAAGCCAGGCAAAACGGATTTCCAGTATCTGCATGCCCGCCACAGTCTCCGTCAGCCGCAGGACAGCGAAAGAACCACAGTCGGTCGTGATTAATCGTTTTTTCTCTTCTAACTTTTGCAGTTCGCTGCGCAGAATGGCAAAACGATGCGGGGATTTTTTCTCCCATGAAACAGTCCAGATGTAAATCATCTCTTTGTCGCACCGCACTTTTACCATAGTCCGGTGATTCATATTCTCATGCCTCCTTTTTGGGGAGCGTCCCTGCGGTTTGCAGGGACGCATGTTCCACTAAAAATGTATCCTCCACATATTTTTCTTTGTGGGAGATCATTGCTGCGCCGCCCAGGGAATCGAGATACTGCTGCCCGTTTTTGGACTTCGAGATATACACATAAAACGGACTGCTGACATACTGATCCCGGGTATAGCAGTTGACGTACCGCTTTGCCAGGACGGAGACCGCCCCCAGTTGCGCAGCCTTTTGTGTCGCCAGAGCGACGGCCATCTCCATGACCACCTGCTGCTCATCGTCATTGATGCCGGAGGTGTAAATGCGCTCCAGAAACAGTACCAGCTTCTCACTGACAATACGATTGCTCTCGGATGTGTCCTCTCCGGCTAGATCGGCAAAAGAAAGCATCAGTTCAGTCGGCTTTTGAAACGTCCCTTTCGTCAGGCGAATGCAAGCGCGGGCCACGATCTCATCGCCTTTTCTGATCAGGATGATCTTCTTATTAGAATCAAACGCCGCCAGCAGGCAGTCTCGTTGGCTCCCTGTTCGGTAAGACAGGCAGGTGCCATAGGGCAGATCGCCTATCTGAATGGTGTGGTAGAAATCATCCGCTTCTTCTGCAGTGAACATTCCCCGCTCCAACGCAAGGTTCTTTTGCCACGCGGCCTCCTGCTGCTCGCTGATTTGGTGGTTAATTTCCCGGCGCAGATCGTCTGCGTAATATTTCAGCGCATAAAATCGGCCCATGAGTTCAGCCTGCACGATCCTTCTGAGCGCCTCAACAGCTGCATCGTTTCCCTGCAGGTAGTTATACAGCGGAGCCACCAGACTGCTGCCTCCTCGAAGCAGGAAATCTGTGATACGATTTTTGTTTTGTTTCACAAACTCATCGGAGATAGAGAGGCTTTCTTTTAACTGGGCCCAATCCATATCTGTGGTCAGAACGGAAGCCCGGACTTGCTGCCAGTTTTCATGCCCATCAAGCAGCGGCAAGTTTCTGACTGTGAAGACTGCGTCCCTTTCTTCTTGAAAATCCATAACAAACGGGCGAAGCTGCGTGTAATGAAACAACATCTGCATGGCTGTCCGCCTCGTCAGCCCGCGAATATGTCCGAATCGCTTCCGATACCATTCGCTGAACGGTTGCTCCAGCAGGCATTGAGCCAGCTGAGTCAGTTGCTCATCCTCCGTGTATCGGCTGACCAGATCCC
>CALWKP010000158.1 GCA_944381295.1 uncultured Clostridia bacterium
CCAGCGTCATTTAGGCGCTGGCTTTTGTCAAGGCCTTATAGGCCGCTCGTCATGCCACCCCTCTTAGGGGTGGTCATGACTTGTTGAAAAATCCAGACAACAAAAACGACTCCCGTTCTCTGAAAGATGGGAGTCGTTTTTGATATTACAATTTTAGAGAACTTTTATAAGTCCCAGGTTTGCGCCCATTTAGCAAAGGCTGCCCGGACATTTTCCGGTTTTGCACCAATCCCGAATTCCAACTGTGCAATCACGCCGCCGTCCTGCCACAGGTTTTCCATCACTTCGCATACGGCTTTTTCTGCATCTGCCGGGGTCCCATGAGGCAAAATGTTCTGTCGGTCAATTTCTCCCCAGAAGGTGATCTGCCCACGGAATTTTTTCAATTCTTCAAATCCCATGCAAAAGAGCTGCGTGTTGATTGCGTCGAGACCCAGTTCGATGAGGTGCGGAAGAATCGACAGAGTATTGCCATCGGAATGCATAAAGATTTTTTTGTTGTATTTTTTGGCAATGTTGATGTAATCACGGTATAGCGGCTTGAAAACAGATACCCATGTTTCTGGATTGATGAGCAGGCTTTTTTGTGTGCCCCAGTCATCCATCAGCATCAGGGCGTCTACCTTCGTCTGCGCCCACATTTCCAATTGACGGCAGTAGAAATCATGCATCTTGTCGAGAAATTTTAAGAGGTTGGCTGGCGGATCCACTAAATCCATGAACAAATTTTCTGTTCCACGGATGAATTGGAGCTGTTCAAACGGCCGGGGATAACATCCTGCAAGGACAAAATGATCGGTCGATTCACAAAAACGATCCACTTCTTCTTTATCAAAGGTCAGCCATTCTTCCGGAATATGAATTTTATCGGCATCTTCCCAATCGTCGTCCTGTACCAGAGGTTCTTTTACTTCTCCGATAATCCCACGCTGGCGATTTAAAAAAATACATCCCCAGTCATCTTTATAAATACCGACTTCATCACTGACCCCGCTAGTCGCTGGAGATTTTTTTGCGTAGTGCGGACGTGCGGTGAGAATATCGTTGGGGAATTCTGCAAGGATTTTATCAAATTCTTCCCCGTAGGTATATTTTGCCCACGGCAGCGTCCAAACTTCTCGCGGAACTTTTCCTGTTTTATTTCGAAATTCCAATGTGCTGTATACTAATTCTCTGGGTGTCATTTGTAGTGATCCCTCTCTTCCTCATGTTTTATTTATAGAATAGCGGAAAAATCAAAATAAGAAAATGTTATATATTCTCATTTTGTAGAAAAATCCTATGATTTTTTCAAGAAAGTTCTTCAAAATTCCTTTTCCATCATCGGAGCTTTTTCCAGTGTGCCTTTTTCCGGGTCACATTCCACGGTGAGAATTTCAAAACCATTCAGATCAAAGCGACGCGAAGTTCCTCCGATCGATACGGTGCAGCTACCCTGATTTTTGTGGTAGTAACTGTTGCCCTTTAGTTTATTTTGGGAATGATCCTGGCCCTTGCGCTCAAAAAACCATTCCCAGGAAGAAAAATTTATCAGGGGATTGTCTTTGTACCGTGGGCATTTTCCAGTTTCATTGTTGGTCTCACCTTCCAGTGGCTTTTCAACGGTGAATCATGGTCCGATTAATGACTTGCTGATGAAGGCTGGCCTGATTTCAGAGAAAATTGTCTTCCTCGGTTCAGAGCAATTTGCTTTGTTTACAGTCATTATTGCTCTTGCATGGTCTGGGGTTCCGTTCTTTGGAATCATGTTGCTGGCGGCGCTCCAATCCATCCCGAATGATTATTATGAAGTTGGTCAGCTGGAAGGCTGCACAGGGCTGCGCGGGTTCTTTATGATTACGCTGCCCTCCATCCGTTCTACGGTCATTGTTACCCTGCTGCTCCGCGCTATTTGGGTGTTCAATAACGCAGATATGGTCTATGTAATGACCAAAGACGGTCCAGCGAATGCCTCATATACTTAGGATAGATTTGGGGATGTCTTCGTTGATTCGCAGGCATCCCTAAATTTTCATTCTCCTGGAGAAGCCGGATGAAGTATATAGAGGAATCATTGTTTCAGAATAAAGGAGATTTTCGAATATGACAAACAGAGAAAAATTTCAAAGGACATTAAAAGGGGAAAGGCTTGGGGGACAGGTCCCCACATTTGAACTGGTATTTTTCCTGACCATGGAAGCTTTTGGAAAAATCCATCTCATCGTTACTATTCTCAATGGAACCAAATGAGTAGATCGGAGCGAAGTCTCCATATGGACGAGATGGCGGACCTGTATCTTGCAACAGCGAAGCGCTATCATCACAGTGCGATTTTTATTCATCCGAATCCGGAGGATTATGAAAATACTCGGTGGCTGTTAGAACTGCTCCGAGAAAAATCAGGAGAAGAATATTCCATCATGATGCATGGGGACCCTACCTGGGCGATCCCGGATGGAGATGGAATGATGGAATTTTCCTCCAAATTGTACCCTATTTAAAACGTGTGATTGCAGGACATCGCGAAATGGGGTACTATTCGATCAAGCATACTGATGGAAATATTCTGCCGATAGTCCAGCAGATGGCGGATTGCAAACCGGATGCCATCCATTCTCTGGACCCGCAGGGAGGAGTAAGCATTCCGGAAGTGCGCAGACTGATCGGAGACGATATTGCGTTGATTGGAAATGTAAACTGTGGATTGTTACAAACCGGTACAGAGGAAGAATGTAAAACAGATATTTTGCGTTCTCTCCGGGAAGGGATGGAACGTGGTTATGGTTATGTATTTTCAACATCAAACTGTGCATATACGGGATTACCCTTAGAGCGATATGAGCTGATGATTGAGTTATGGAAGGAATATGGGAACTATGACCGTGTTCCCGGATAAACTCAAAAGAAGGAATGAAACGGGAAATATTGGAGAATAGTGAAACACTCCGCAAGGGGATCATCTTGCGGAGTGTTTGCTTAGAAGAAGTATTTTAATAAAGGGGAAGCTTTTCTGTCGCAGAAGAAAAAGCTATTGCCATTCAAAAGGGGATATTCTATAATTTTTCATAAAGATGTCAAAGAAAGGGTAGGAGAGGACAGTGAAAGGATTTGAACGGGAAGATCTTTGGTTTTCTCTATGCGGTTTGAAGTGTGGATTGTGTCCAATGAAGATAGGAAATTACTGCCCAGGCTGTGGAGGCGGTGAAGGAAACCAGTCTTGTAAGATTGCAAGGTGCAGTCTGGAACATGGAAAAGTAACCTATTGCTTTCAATGCAAAGAATATCCTTGCAGACTGTATCAGGATAGCAATAAATATGATTCTTTTATCACTTCTCAGAACAGAAACAAGGATATCCTGCGAATGCTAGAAATTGGGCCGGAAGCCTATAAGAAGGAACAGCAAGAAAAGTTAGAAATTCTATTGTCATTGCTTTCCGGATATAATGATGGACGCAAGAAGA
>CALWKP010000159.1 GCA_944381295.1 uncultured Clostridia bacterium
GTAGATACGGTCGATACATTTCAGCAGGGTACTTTTTCCAGTGCCATTATTGCCCAGAACCCCGACACATTGCCTGTCGGCAACATCGAAACTGACCTGTTCCAGGATGTTGGCCCCAGAACGTCCATAGGAAAAGGTGATCTCTTTAATGTGAACCATGACGTCCTCCTTGAAAGAGCAGAAATAAAAACATCGGTGCACCGAGAAATGAGGTGATTGCGCCCACAGGAAGAATTACCGGAGCAGCGACAGTACGCGCAAAAGAATCTGCGAGCAGGAGAATGAGCGCACCTCCCGCGGCAGAAGAGGGCACCAGATAGCGGTAATCGTTGCCGACAAAACGGCGCATGATGTGAGGGGCGATGAGACCGATAAAACCGATGATCCCCACGAAAGAAACTGCTGCGGCCGCAGCGAGGGAACAAACCGCCATGCTGACGATCATGACGCGCCGGGTGTTGACGCCAAGGCTGGCAGCGGTATCGGCGCCGCTTTCCATCGCGTTGTAGTTCCAGCGGTGGAACGAAAAATAGACGAAAGAACCGGCAAAAATGACAGCCAAAACGAGAAGGTCATCCCATGACGCGCCGCCGAGATCACCGAATGTCCAAAAGACGATGGCGCCGAGTTTGGTTTCGTCGGCGAAGTATTGGAGGAGGGTGCTTCCGCCGGAAAAAAGGGAACTCAAAGCCACGCCAGCGAGAACCAGGCCGGAGGGACCAATATCGCGGCGAAGGCGGGAAATGGCGATCACAACGGCAGTGGAAATGGAGCCGCCGAGAAAGGCACAGAAGGTAACGGTGTAGGGGTTGGCAACGGTAACGGCGACGGAAGAAGAGGAAGAATTGACACTCCCGCCAGCAAAGACGAGAATCCCAATGGCTGCGCCGAAAGCCGCGCCCTGGGATACGCCGAGGGTAGAAGCAGAAGCAAGCGGGTTTTTGAGTACGCATTGCATGACCGCTCCGGAGGAAGCGAGGATAGCGCCGACAAGGATGCCGGCGACGACGCGGGGGAGGCGGATATTAAAAAGGACAGTACGGGTTTGGGAAGGAGCGGAAGAAAAAAGCGCCTGAAGAATTTCTGCGGGGGAGAGCTGGATGGACCCCACGCCCGCAGCGAGGAACACAGCGGCTAGGGTCAGGATACGGTTGTGGGATTTCATAGCAATCTCCTTTCGCGAAATTGGTCTCAGGAATCGCCCAAAACGGAAAAACAGGCAAAAAAAGCTGCCCGGCCTATCCTTCTGGATAAGTCAAGCAGCCTTCATGGCAACAATTTATCGCAAGTTTTGGGAAAAAATGGCCAGCTTCAGCCGGGAGATTACGCTTCATGCGTAATATTTCATCTTGCGATTATTATACCGAAGCAGGCAAATTTTGTCAACGAGATAAATTCGGAAAATTACAGCGAAAGAAGAATTCAAAATAAAAAGGATTCCAGTTTTGAATGTTCCCAAAAGGGAAAGTCTTGTATTTCCGTATAGAAATCATTACAATAAAAGAAAACGGGGATTCGGTTACGGTGCCCGGGAAAATGAAGTGGAAGGGGTTGCAAGATGCCACCGATCAACCTATTGATCAAACCGGCTTCCGGTGCATGCAATCTGCGATGCCGATACTGTTTTTATCACGACCTGACAGAGAAGCGCGAGACCGCCTGTTATGGGATGATGAAGCCGGAAACGCTGGAAAAAATCATCGAGAAAGCGCTTGCCTATGCTACCCAGGAATGTACCATTGCTTACCAAGGCGGAGAACCAACACTGGTTGGCCTGGATTTTTTTGAAAAGTCAATTACATATCAAAATAAGTACAATACAAAAGGACTGAAAATCCATAACGCCATTCAGACAAATGGGGTTGGGCTGAACGATGCTTGGGCAAAATTTTTTGCGGAAAATCATTTTCTGGTTGGGATTTCGGTGGACGGCACGTCGAAAACACATGATGCCTTCCGGGTGGACGCGCAGGGAAAGGATTCCTTTTCGCGGGTGATGAAAGCGATACGGATTTTGGAGCAGCATCAGGTAGAATTCAACATCCTGACAGTGGTCCATGCTTATACGGCAAAACAGATCCGGGAGATCTACCGGTTTTATAAGGCAAAGAGATACCGGTATCTGCAATTTATCCCGTGCCTGGACCCAATGGGACAGGAACCAGGAAAAGAAATTTACTCTTTGACGCCGAAAGCCTATGGAGAATTTCTGTGCAAGCTGTTTGACTTGTGGTATGAGGACCTCATTAAAGGGGAAGAGGTACACATCCGGGAATTTGAAAATTATGTGGAAATGCTGCATGGATACCCGCCGGAATCGTGCGGGATGAGCGGGATTTGCAGTTTCCAGCATGTTGTGGAAGCGGACGGGCAGGTGTATCCCTGCGACTTTTACGTGATGGACGGTTATGCGTTAGGGAATCTGACAGAATGTGGGTTTGAAGAAATCCAGGCACGCAGGAAAGAAATCGGGTTTGTGGAAGAGTCGATGGAAGTGGCGGAAGAATGCCGTCATTGTGGGTACTATCGCCTGTGCCGAGGAGGATGTAAGCGGTATCGGGAACCGCGGGAAAACGGGAAACTCCGGCTCAATTATTTTTGTGAGTCGTACCGGATGTTTTTCGCACATGCCGGTGCACGGTTGGCAAGGCTTTAGTCTTGCAGGAATGTAGATCTGCCCGCGGGCGTTCTGTGGGGTGTGTTTTGGGAGTTCTCTGTGCCCGCCTGGAATTGCTCCCCAAATTTAGTCTTATTGTAAAGGAAAATCGGAGTGGGTTTTTAAAATCCACTCCGATTTTTTATCAGGTTTCAGCGAGACAAAATTTATTCTGCGTCGCCGTTTTTCTTTGCTTCTTCAATTACCTTCTGGGCAACCTGCGGCGGGGCTTCCTCATAGCGCACAAAGTCAAACGTAAAGGTTCCGCGCCCTTGAGTCGTCTGGCGGATAAAGGTCGAGAAATCATGCATTTCCGCCATCGGAACATCCGCTTCAACTGTCTGCATCCCATGGCCTGCCGGGTTCATTCCCAATACGCGGCCGCGGCGTTTGTTGACTTCGCCCATCACATCGCCCATGTTGGCATCCGGTACGGTCGCCTGTAAAGAACCAATCGGTTCGAGAAGTACCGGGCTGGCTGCCGGCATACCTGCTTTATAGGCAAGCGCAGCCGCCATCTTGAACGACATTTCCGAAGAGTCTACCGGATGGTAAGAACCGTCGTACAGCGTTGCCCGCAATCCGACGACCGGATATCCCGCCAATGGGCCTTTCTGGATGCATTCCCGCAGACCTTTTTCAACGGCCGGGAAGAATCCTTTCGGAACAGCACCGCCAACAACGCGTTCGCCGAATTCCAGACCTTCGCTGTCGCAGGGTTCAAACTCGATCCAAACATCACCGAACTGTCCGTGACCGCCGGTCTGTTTCTTGTGACGGCCCTGTACCTGTACTTTCTTGCGGATCGTTTCACGATAAGCCACCTTCGGCTTTTGTAAGGTAACTTCCACACCGAATTTTGTTTTCAACTTGGATACCACAACATCCAGATGCTGTTCACCGAGCCCGGACAAGATCATTTCATGGGTTTCGGAATTATTTTCAAACCGGATGGTAGGATCTTCTTCCACCAGACGCAGGATGCCTTGCGCAACCTTGTCTTCTTCGCCTTTATTCTTTGGATATACCGCCATCGACAAAGTCGGATGCGGATATGTAACGCCTTCCAGAACGACCTTGCGCGCCGGTGCGCATAACGTGTCCCCAGTGCTTGCGCCTTGCAGTTTCGGTACAGCGCCGATATCCCCTGCGCCGATGTAAGGGGTATCTTCTTGCTTCTTGCCGCGGATAATCACCGTTTTGCCGATACGTTCCTGCGCGCCGGTGCGCATATTGATCAGCGGGGTATCCGTGGAAACCTTGCCGGAAATCACTTTCAGATACGACAGCTTGCCGACAAATGGGTCCGCAATGGTCTTGAATACGATCGCTGCTGTTGCGCCGTCTTCATTGACGGAAAGTTCTACCGGGTTGCCGTCGGTATCGGTGGCAAGTTCTGCACCTTTATCCGCCGCGCTCGGAGCCAGCCAAATCAGACCGTTGAGCAGTTGTTCAATGCCGTAGCACAGTTGCGCATCGCCGCAGAATACCGGGCTGATTGTGCCGTTTTTCACACCATGGCTGATACCGACAATGATCTCTTCGGGAGTAAACTGTTCACCGGAGAAATATTTTTCAAACATTTCGTCACTGGTTTCGGCAACAGCTTCGTTGACTGCTGTGCGCAGACCTTCGAGACGATCACCCATATCCGGCATCGGAACGACCGTGGGGGAACCGTTGACATAACGATATGCTTTATACTCCAGAACGTTGACATAACATTCTGCCTTGCCATCTACGATATAGGGTACAACGACCGGACATACCGACGGACCAAAGCTGGCTTTCAAATCTTCAAAAACACGATAGAACCTTGCACTTTCATCACACAGGCCGTTGACAAAGAATACTTTGGCACATCCTTTTTCTGTGGCGGCTTTTACCGCTTTTTCGGTCCCAACTGTCACGCCGGATTTTCCGGATACGGTGACCAGGACAGTTTCCGCAGCGCGAACAGCTTCACATACGCCGCCTTCAAAGTCGAACAGACCGGGGGCGTCGATCAGGTTCAGTTTATAGTTTTTCCACTCCAACGGGGCGACTGCTGCGGCAACAGAGGTCTTCCGGCGGATTTCTTCCGGGGCAAAATCCAGGACGGTATTCCCGTCCGTGACTTTCCCGGGCCTGTCGGAAGCTCCCGACAGGAATAACATTGCTTCCGCAAGGGAAGTCTTGCCGGACCCACTATGTCCTGCGATCGCAATATTTAAAATGTTTTTCGCTTGATATTGTTTCATTGAGCGTGCTCCTTTCAGTTGGGTAAATTTTACAAGAGCAATTGTAAAATTCTTAATAATTATAGCTCAAATTCACATGCATTACAATGCCCTATTTTAAATTGATAAAAAATTCCTAATAACCTCACTGTTTTTATGTGGATAATCCACCAAAGTTTTTGGAGGGCGGCGAGAATCGTCAAAAAACGCTACAAATTTCGCTTGGAGAATTGTACCATGTCAAGAAAAAACCGGTGTCCCAAAGGCTGATTAAGCCATCGGAACACCGGGTCCTTTTTTTGATTATTGACAGGCCGCTAGAATTTCCGCAGTTTTGGTATCAGCAGAATGACAACAGCCCAGAAAATTTCATAAAGCAGTAATGCTGTCGTACTAAGCTGTCCCAAACCTGAATAACAGGAAAGGAACGCTACAAGCACAAACCCTAAAATTACGGCGGCATATTGCAGTGCGACCGCAACAGAAACATTGCCTTTCTGACGCACGCAGGCAGTGAGCAAACGCATCATCGCGGTAGGACGGCCTTTGCTCGCAAAGAAAGCATCTGCGCGCTCTTCAGGCGATTTGACAAGCTTTTGATATACATTTCCAAGACGTTCGGGAAGAACCCTCACGGAAAGTACGTCCAGACGGAAACACTGGGCCAAGAACTCGGGGGTAATATTTGGATCGCAGGTGCGTACAATCAAGCTGATGCCGCTGTTTTCCATCCTTTGAAGTTCCAGGGTCCTCCGCTTATCGGAATTGTAGGAAATAATGAACATCGCAACCAAATTTCCACCGGATGCCAGATACACGATCTGTTTGCCGCCAAGCAGGTATTTTTTCTCGTAGTCACGCGAAGGCGGATCGATACTGTGTTCCCGCAGAAGATCGCGGTTCCCGACCAGGATCCTGCGGCCGGATACCCATCCGACAACACCTCGGTCGTCTTCGTACGAAAGATTGTCGATTTTCGGCAGCATGTCGTGATGGCTTTTGATGATCTGTTCAAACAAATCACTTAAAGGTCCGCCTGCCGCACACATCAATGCGGTAGCGTCCACGATCGCGTCGTCAATACGCTCGTCGCCGAAGGTCTTGATGCCGTTGAGGATCACCGTCCCTTTCGGGAACAAGTCTTTGGCATCCAGCATGACGGCGTTCACATTGCTGAACCGTTCTATGGAGGGATATCCCACAAGCATAGCGCCGCATCTTCTGGCGAGTTTGCACAGCCTGGATACCGGCAGATTGGCAGCGAGCATATTACAGGATGGTGTCGAAATGCAGGCGGATGCGGTAAAAGCAGCCAGAGCGGCAAAAAAGTCTTTGGAGAGGAACATAACCGCCGCGCACAGAAGCAGGGAAAGGATAAATGCGATCGGTGCAATCATTTGGGAGGCCTGTTCACTGGGATCACTTTTATTGGAAAGATTTAAAAAACGCCGGAAAAATTTCACTTTTTTCTGATAAGCAATGACGGGGGTATCGGCAACACAGCCTTTCGCGAGCTGAAGCGACGTATTATGGTCATCATACAGCATGACGCCCGATTTGGGTTCCGGAGAAATGACAAAATGGAAATTGCGGTGAATGCGCCGGACAAGAGATAACTTACCGGCAGTATTGAGAAAGAGTCCGGCAACCGCTAAAGAAGAATACAAGTGTACCTGCGAAGTCATAACGATGTCAGGCTGAAACAGCATGACGGTACTTTGCAGGAAAACCGCCAGAGACGCTACGGCAATACTGCTGTCTGAGTTGGCGTGCAGACGGAACAGCCCTTTTAATCCATTGAGAATGGTGGGGAAACTGAATCCAAGAGCGATCACCAGGAAAGACAAATTGATAATCAAATAGGCGAGAGCGTTAAAATCGTATTCCTGGATCACAGGAAGCAGATCTCCGCGTTCGCAAATCAATCCAGCTCCCAACAGCAATATGGTGGCTATTGCTGTGACCATCAGCCGAAGCAGAAGCTTCCGGGTATTGGCATTAAGATCGTGAATGATGGAAGGAGCGTCAGAAGGGTCCTGATAATCATCAAGTTCGTCCGGCTCTTCCTGGAATTCCTCAGACGGATCGTTTTCTTCCTCATCATCCCCTAGCAGCGAAAATCCTTTCCGGGAAGACGGCTCTGTATGTAGCGTTTTTTCCTGACGGGATTCCGCAGAGGTTTCCGCCATGTATGGCTGCAATTCGTGTTCCAATGCAGAGCTGATGTCGCCAATTTCCAGAATCTGTACGTCTCCGGGAACACGATATTGAGGAGCTGCATCCATAAGTTCGCGGATCTTGACTTTTTTCTGCTCTTTTCGCGAGAGCGGCGGAGCGGTTTGTACCGGTGGTTCTTCCTGGATTGGTGGTGCAGTTTCCTGAGCTTCTTTGAGGACGCTTTCCAAACCAAGATGCTCTGTACCAGGAGAGTAGGAAGAAATATCTTCCCAAGTTTGTTTTTGTGGGGAGGAGGATGGGATTTCTGCGCGGCGGCCCGCACCGGAGCCTTCGGCTCCGGGACGCGGCCCCACAGGGGCCGCGTGATTCGGCGCCTGTTTGGATTGTTCGTCCACCAACATAGCAGCGCGGTCGCGAATCAGACGATCGATTTCGTCATCGGAAGGGTGGGCGCCGGAATCGGCGGGCCGCCGCGCTTGAGTAGTTTTCACCTGAGATTCCTCAACAGGGTGAAGCCGCTGAACTTTAAATTCCACTGTCCCCGAAGGAACCTGCGGCCGTTGTTTCGGGGCAGGCGTGGGAAATTGAATGGGTTTTGAGAAAGACGGCTGGTCAAAAGGACTTTCATAAGATTCCCCTGTTTCACGAGACAGCTGCGAAATTTGACGTTCCCGCTGTTCGTGAATCTTGGAAAATCTGCCCGCAATTTCCGTGTCAACTTCTTCTTCGCGGGTATCGTCAAATAAATAGGAAAAGGTCGCCGTCGGCCCGGAAAGAGGCTGCGGCGCTTCTTCATTATACCCTTTTCGATATTCTTCGATTCCTTTCAGTTGCAGTCCATAATAAATGTCTTCTTCTGCCTCAAAGGAAGGCTGCTTTTCTTTACGGCGTTCCCGCATGCGCTGGAAAAATCCTTTTTTACGCGGCTTCTGTTCGATGACTTCTTCTTCATCTTCTCCAATGTCATAGAGAATTTCAGAGGATTCTTCTTCGGAAGAAGTGTCAGGTTCCTGTGCGGAAGTACGTACCGGTTCAGATGGGGCTTCCGGAACAGGAGTCGCTGTCGGACGTTCTATTTCCGGTTTTGGGGAAGCCGGACGTTTTTCCGGCCTTGGTTGAGAAGGTTGGGTGTGAATCGCAGCCGGAGCGGATTGGGGAGAAGAATCATTGCCAGAAACCTTTGGAGGTTCCGCGGCGGCCTTTGGTGTAGGAGATTCCGGCACAGCAGAATTTGAGACAGCCGGCTTCGGAGAAGAGGAAGGACCAGCTTCCCCAATGAGCTCGGCATAACTTTTCCCGCTGAACCGGCTACGAGTTTCTGCTAATATTTCCTCGACAGAATAGTCGTGGCCGGAAGTTTTTTGTTCTTTCTGTTCCATGAGGAGCCATACCTTTCCAGGCCGAAGAGGGCCTATATTTCAGTTATTTGGAAGATTTCTCCCTGCGCTGCCGTGCGATCTCATAACAAAGGATGCCGCACGCCACAGAAGCGTTGAGGGAGTTAATTTGACCTTCCAAGGGAATTGATACAATAAAGTCGGATTTTTCGCGGACAAGGCGACTGACGCCCTTGCCTTCCGAACCAACGACTAAAGCAGCTGGTCCGGAGTAATCCACAGAATACCAGAGCTGACCGTCCATATCGGCGGTGTAAATCCAGACGCCACGTTTTTTCAGATCATCCAGGAAAGCTGGAATATTGGGGACGCGGGCGACAGGAATGTACTCCACAGCGCCGGCGGAAGCTTTTCCAACGGCGTAAGTAAGACCGGCAGCGCGCCGGCGAGGGATGACCACACCATGAGCTCCGGCACATTCGGCGGTTCGGAGGATAGCGCCGAGGTTATGAGGATCTTCGATCTCGTCTGCAACGATCAGGAAAAGAGGTTCCTGGCGTTCTTCAGCCCGGCGGAAAATATCCTCCACAGAAGCGTAGCTATGTACGGAAGCGATTGCAATAACGCCCTGATGATTGGCGTTGCCACAAAGAGCATCCAATTTTCTGGGATCAGTTTCTTTGATAGGGATTCCTTTTTCACGTGCCTTGGCGAGGATTACGGAAATAGAACCAGACCGATCGCCACGAGCAGAATAAATACAATCAATGGGGCGGCCGGAACGCAAAGCTTCCTGGACGGCATTGCGTCCTGCAATGACATCGTCGCCGCGGTTTGGGATGGCAGGGGATATTTTTTCTTGATTCATAGCGAAAAACTCCTACGATTTTTTACACAGGGAATCCTGGAGGGATGGCTTGTTTAGATAAAAAACATTTCCTAAAAAATGGAAAACATCCCAATCCAGGAGGAATAATTTTCTATACCTATATTAGTAGATTTTATCGTGACGAAAATAGTTTCCTTAAAAAATAGGAAAACTGTAAAAAGACAATTTTTTACAACGGCATAATAGAAATCAAAGAGTTGCATAAAGACGCTCTGCGGGAGCTTGTTTCTGCTCTCGGGCACCTGCGGTGGGCAGATCGCGCACGCGTCGTGGCCTCCGCCTGGCTCAATGATGGCATTAAGCTAAGATGCCCGCGTTTGTATCTTTCTGCGGTTATTGTGCTGCACACCTGCGGGACAGTGGTAAAATATTTAGACGCATCGTGCAAATCGTCAGATTTGCTTACCTTATACAAAAAACGACAAATCGTTTTTTGTATAAGGTAAGCAATGTTTTCTCAGCCGTCGAAAACATTATACCACATCAACAAGCCGCCAGGCTTGTAACCTCTTACCGGAAAACGTTCATCGTTTTCCGGAAGTGGAACAATGTTCTCTCAGGCCTCGGAAATCTTTGATTTCCGCTTAGGCCGTGAGGTTATTATACCACATTAACAAGCCGTCAGGCTTGCAACCTCTTACGGGAAAACGGCAACCGTTTTCCGGCAGTGGAACAATGTTCTCTCAGGCCTCGGAAATCTTTGATTTCCGCTTAGGCCGTGAGGTTATTATACCATATTTTATCCCCAATGGAAGGATTTGTCGAAAAAACAATTTCCAAAATCAAGTAAAATTCCGTTGTTTACCAAATCCACAAGCAAATCGCAGCGCTTCCCGCGCCAAGTGCTGCGAAAATCCCTGCTCGTGCAATCCATTTCCACCGGCTTACGGTGCGTTTCATTCCACTGGGAGCGTCCATTTTTTTTAGGATTTTCCTGGCCTCACGTTCCAATACTTCCCGTTCAGCACTTGCATATTCAGGCTTTAATACCAGATATGCCTTTTCATAATAAGCACTGCCGGTTTCCTGTACTTCGATAATCTGTCTGCTGATTCCACGTATCATACGATTATGGTTCCTCCCTTTGTTCTCTTGCCTGTTATTTTTGCCCTGTTCAGGAAAATTTATACAATGCATAACCTTTGAGCAAAATGTTATACGATTTGTATTTTAGACAGGTTTACATAATATTTATGGATAACTTTCCATATGCTGTGGAAAACTCGGTGGAAAAAGTTGAGAATTCAACAAAACCCTAGTGGAAGTTTTCCTCCACATAGTGTAATGTTAAATTTATGTAAACTTATTTTGAGGGATTGTATGCCAGAAATTAAACAAACAGTAAATATCTAACCTGGAAAAGGCTTGGCCTTTTCAAAATTTTCTCGGTATGTTACAATAAAAAATAAATGCCCTGTCTGGATATGGCGGGACTTGGAGGAACTTCAGATGCGCGAAGATATTTGTACGATACCTATTCATGATGTATTTGGCCCGACGGACGGTTGTCCGGTGTGCCGAATGCGGGACATGCTGGAGGACCGCATCGCCACCTATATTACCGGTGCGGCAATGATGGAACCTGACGTGCGGATCGAAACGAACCGTCTGGGATTTTGTGAACGGCATTTCGGGATGATCCGGGAATGCGGCGGACGGCTGCCGGTCGCGCTGATCCTGGAAAGCCATTTGAAAGAGATCGAGGAAAAAATATTCCCCAAACCGGGGACGGCACCGGGGAAAAAACAGCTGGAAGCCGCGCGTACCTTGGAAAAGAGCTGTTTTATGTGTGAGAATATCGAGACCAACATGAAACACCTGTTTGAAACGGTGGTAAAAATGTGGCAGACAGATGCCGAATTCCGGGAATTGTATGCGGCGCAGCCATATTTGTGCCTGCCGCATTATACGATGCTGGCGGAAGCCGCACAGGGGATGGCGCGCAAAAATCGGGAGCCATTTTTGACCGTAACGGCAGATTTGGCGGGAAATTACCTACGGCTGTTGGAAAAGGATGTCACCCATTTTTGCTCGATGTTCGACTATCGCAATAAAGACGGCGATTGGGGCAATTCCAAAGACTCAATTGAACGGTCGATGCAGTACATCACGTCACGGAAGCCGGAGGACCTGCTGCCATGACGAGGTTCCGGAAAGAGGTGGCGTTCCGGGAAGTTCCAGGGGGGATCGCGGTTCCTGCGGAAGATTTCAGTTTACCGGCAACATTGCAGTGCGGGCAGTGTTTCCGATGGAAGCAGTGCGAGGATGGAACATGGCAGGGAGCGGCCATGGGAAAACGTCTGACCCTGCGGGAAGAGAACGGCGAAATTGTGTTCTCGGCAGGGAAGGAAGAATTTTTGGAGGTTTGGGTACCATATTTTGACCTGGAATTGGATTATGGAAAGATCCGGCGGAGCCTTGCCCGCAAGCATCCGGTTTTGCGGGAGGCGTGCCGCTATGCGCCGGGAATCCGTATCCTGCGGCAGGACCCATGGGAAGCCCTGTGTTCGTTCATCATCAGTCAGAACAACAATATCCCCAGGATACAGGGAATCATCAGCCGGCTTTGTGAGCTATATGGAGGAGAAAATGGCGGGAATACAGCATTTCCGCCACCGGAATGGCTGGCAGAGCTGTCGGTGGAGGACCTTGCTCCCCTGCGCAGCGGTTTCCGGGCGAAATATCTGCTTTCTGCGGCAAGGCTGACAGTTTCCGGGGAAGTAGACCTGACGGCTGCGGCAAAGCTTCCGGTCGATGAAGCGCGGGAAATGCTGCGGAAAATTTACGGTGTTGGGGACAAGGTAGCGGACTGTGTTCTGTTGTACGGTTTGCACCGGCTGGAAGCGTTCCCGATGGACGTGTGGATGAAACGCACCATGGCGGAACTGCTTCCGGGAGTTTCGCCGGAAGATTTGGGGAGCTTTGCAGGAATTGCACAGCAGTACCTGTTTCATTACAGCCGAAACCATCCGGAACTGTTCCGGGCGGAAGGTGCCTAAAGAGGTTTTCCAAATATTTCAACCTGCATCTACTCAAAAGTGGTTTTTTGTGTTATACTAAGGTTGTCCTCGTCACACAGTGCGGGGAAGGCACGAAAATTTTTTAGGAGTGTGATTATCATGCCGTTAGTAAATACCAAGGAAATGTTTAAAAAGGCATATGCCGAAGGCTATGCGATCGGCGCATTCAATGTCAACAATATGGAGATCGTCCAGGGGATCACCGAAGCATGTCAGGAACTGAAAGCTCCTGTCATTCTGCAAGTATCCGCAGGCGCACGTAAATATGCAAACCATACCTATCTGCGCAAGCTGGTGGAAGCGGCTGTCATTGAATGTCCGGATATCCCGATCGCTTTGCATCTGGATCATGGCGCATCTTTTGAGCTGTGCAAGGATTGCATCGACGGTGGATTCACCTCCGTAATGTTTGATGGTTCCTCGAAACCTTATGAAGAGAACGTAGAAGAAGCTCGCAAAGTTGCAGAATACGCACACAAATACGGTGTGACCGTAGAAGCAGAACTGGGAAAACTCGCCGGCATTGAGGATGATGTCAATGTTGATGCAGAAAATGCACAGTTTACAGATCCGGGCGAAGTGCAGGATTTTGTAACCCGTACCGGTGTGGACTCTTTGGCAATTGCTATCGGTACCAGCCATGGCGCATATAAGTTCAAACCCGGCCAGAAACCGAAACTCCGTCTGGATATCCTTCAGGAAGTTTCGGAACGTCTGCCTGGCTTCCCGATCGTACTGCACGGTGCTTCTTCTGTTCCGCAGCAGTTTGTGCAGGAAGTCAACCAGTATGGCGGCCAGATGCCCGATGCAATCGGTATTCCGGAAGAAATGCTCCGTGAAGCAGCAAAGATGGCTGTTTGCAAGATCAACATCGACTCCGACCTTCGTCTTGCTATGACCGCAAGCGTGCGGAAATATCTGGCGGAAAATCCGTCTCATTTTGATCCGCGTCAATATCTGGCTCCGGCCCGTACAGCGATTAAAGATATGGTCGCGCATAAGATTCAGACAGTTCTGGGCTGTGCAGGAAAAGCATAAGCAAGTGTCTTGATGGAAGCAAAAGCGTCCGGTAGCATTACCGGGCGCTTTTTTGTCAGGGGGTGGACGGGGCGCCGAGAAGAAACAGGCCGGAGAAATCCCAGGGAAAGGAGAAAAGCCATGGAAACGATTGGCCTTTATATCCATATACCGTTTTGTGATGGGAAATGTCCGTATTGTGACTTTTATTCCCTGCGCGCGGAGGAAAAACTGATGGATTCCTATACAGAAGCCGTTACGGAAAAACTGCAAGGTTATTCCCAAAACATTTGCCGTCCAGCGGATACCTTGTATTTTGGCGGCGGGACACCGAGTTTGTTGGGAGCGGAACGGCTGCTGAGGATCGTAGAAGCTGCCCGAAGCGGATATGGGTTGAAACAAGCAGAAATCACCGTAGAAGTAAACCCTTCCCGGAATCCGGAACGTCTGTTGTATCGATTAGGGGAAGGCGGGGTGAACCGGATATCGATTGGGATGCAGTCGGCAGACGAAGCAGAATTGCGCGCGTTAGGGCGCCGGCATTCTGCGGCACAGGCGCGGGAAACGGTACGGCAAGCAAAAGAAGCGGGATTTCGGGAAGTTTCCTTGGATTTGATGCTGGCGGTGCCGGGACAGACAAAGGAAAGTCTGAAGCGGTCGATAGCATATTGTGCAGAAAGTGGAGTAAGTCACCTCTCGGCGTACTTGTTGAAAATTGAGCCGGGAACACCTTATGGGGAACACCGGCCAGAAGTTCCGGAAGAGGACGAAGCAGCAGAGCTTTATTTATGTGCCTGTGAATGGCTGGAAGAGGCCGGATATCGGCAATATGAGATTTCAAATTTTGCCAGACCGGGACACGAAGGACGCCACAACCTGAAATACTGGCATGACGAAGAATATTTAGGGATCGGGCCAGCGGCGCATTCATTTCTTCAAGGGAAGCGATTTTATTATGAACGGGATTTAGCAGGATTTCTGGAAGGGAAAGCCGCGATTCCGGACGGAGATGGAGGAAGTCCGGAGGAATACGCGATGTTAGCGCTGCGTTTGCGGGAAGGTTTGACAGAAACGGGATGGCAAAAAAGATTTGGGGAGCCATTGCCGGGGAAATACCGGAACAATGCGATGAAATACCGGGGAACGGGGTTGTTGGAATGTGATGGGGAAGGAATCCGCATGACGCCTTCGGGATTTTTGGTATCGAATTCGTTGATTTCGGAAATTCTGTTTGGATAAAGGGAATTTTTTTAAGCGGAAAAATGGTGTAGGAAAGCAATTGTAATTTTGGAAGAATATGGTATAATAACCTCACGGCCTAAGCGGAAATCGAAGATTTCCGAGGCCTGAGAGAACATTGTTCCACTTCCGGAAAACGATCATCGTTTTCCGATAAGAGGTTGCAAGCCTGACGGCTTGTTGATGTGGTATAATGTTTTTGACTCCATGACCGGAAATCTCTGATTTCCGCACCTACGGTGGGCAAGCCGGGCGCAGGGCATTGGAGAGGAAATCACCCTGCCGTCGCCCGAGAGGAATATCACACTCCCGAAAAGGAAAAGCGTGAGGACCAAGGTGGTTTTCCGCAGACCGCAAGTCCACGCAGACATTGCATGCGGGACTTATGTACAGACTTAGTCTGCTTAGCTCACCGAAAGAGCGGTGAAATATTATATATGAACGTGAAAACAGATTTGAATAAAAAGAAGAAGCAATTCACTTTAACCGGACAGTGTGTCCGCAAAAATACTAGGGATAGGGAAGCGTTTACAGATGGAGCAGATAAAAAAACAGATTAAAGAAGAGGAAATCCAAACGTACTATATGGCGGATAACAAACAAGGGGAAAAATACTTTTTTTTGAGAAGATATTTGCTGGAAAATGGAAAAGGTACGCCATATCACCGCCATGAATACCTCCAGATCAATTACATCTGTAAAGGTTCGGGACGTCATTCGATCAGCCAGGGAGAGTTTTCTATCTGTAAAGGAGATATTTTTGTGATCCCGCCGAATGTCCCCCATGCGATTTCTTCACCGATCCACGGGGAAATCGAAATCTTTGAATTTGAATTTCTTCCCACATTTATCAATGAAAACTTTGGCGATTTCAAGGATGTAAAATCCTTTTTGGATTTTGCTTATATTGAGCCGTTTTTAGTGGTAGAAAATAAAGTCAGGCCGCGGTTGAACCTTACCGGAGAAGTGCAAAATGAAGTGGAAAAAATATTGTGGGAAGGGCTGAAAGAATTTGAAGAAAAAAAACAGGGCTTTGAACTGTTAATTAAGTCGTTATTATTGAAACTTTTGGTCATTGTCGGACGTGCATTTACCGAAGATCTCAACGACAGAGATACCACGGGGATTTACCGGAGATACCGCGACGATATTTTCAATGCATTGCGTTATATTGAAGAGCATTACAATGAAAAGCTGAGCGTTCCCGAAGTGGCGCAGTTATTCGCGTTATCGCCTTCGTATTTTAGATATCTTTTTAAAAGCATCACGATGCAGACTTTTGTGGAATACCTCAATAATATCCGGATATTAAAGGCGTGTGAGCTGTTGTGCAGGACAGACAGAAAAGTGTTGGATATCAGTTTGGATACAGGTTTTAATAACATCAAACATTTTAATGAAGTATTTAAAAATGCGACGGGACTGACTCCTCTGCAATACCGTAAACAGAATAAAAAAGCAGGAACGGGATTTTGAATCATGGAAAAGAGCTGCGGGTGAATATTAAGCGGAAAGGGTGGAAGGATTTGCAGGAAAAGCGGCGGACAAAAGCAAGGGGAACGAGACATGAAAAGAGGAATATTATAAAAATCTTATTAATGGAATATTGACAAACAATATCCCCTCTGATACAATGTTTTTATCCAATATATCTTGATAAATAAGCCGAAAATAAAAAATCTTATTAAAAGAATAATTAGGCGAATCTTTGGGGGAAGGAGATGGAACAAAAGGGTTGCATCTTTAGAAAGATTTCTCTATTTAACGATAAAATAGGAGGCTATGGAATGCGAAAATACTTATTGGAATCAGAAGAAAATTATCGCGTTATGTCACAAGTGGGAGTGAAACAGTATTGTTATCCTGAGAGGCAGGCGCACAATACAATTTGGGACAGCGCTGTTGGTCCGGATGGAAAGTTTTACTATGCGTTGGGCAGTGAGATCTCTTCCAGTGCCTATGCGCGGTTGTGCCGCTATGATTATGAGACGAATTCCGTGGAGGAACTGTTCAAAGTAGAGGATGTCATTCTGCCCACGGATCGCTCGATCCGCGCCAGTAAATTCCATTCTTCCATCAGTTTTATGACAGATGGAAGAATGATCATGACGACGCATACGACGGATAAGAGCCCCAGGCATCCGACCTGGCTGCCCTATGCCGATTATCATCACCTTTGGGAAGGGTTTGCTGGCGGAAATATCATTATCTACGATCCCAAAACCTGTCACGCGGAAAATATGGGGATTCCGGTACCTCATGAATCTATTTATGGCGCGGTATATGAGCCGGGTCATAATGCGCTGTTCTTCCTGGGCTTTATGCGCGGGCATCTGTACCGTTACTCCATAGATGAAAAAAGAGTCATCGATCTTGGAAAAGTTGCAGAGCAATATGCATTCCGTCTTGTCGTGGGGATTGACGGGCATGTTTACGGAACGAGCAATACAGGATGGCTGTTCCGTGTGAATACGGATACCCTCAAAATCGAGGACCTTAATTTCCAGATAGAACATGCTCCTTATGACCATGGTTATCGGTGCAATATGATGTCAGTGGGCAGGAACGGTCCGGATGGAAGGCTGTATTTCACCTCCATGTATTCCCACAGCATTTATGCGCTGGATACCAAGACGGATAAGGTAGAAGATATGGGCTGGTATTTGCCTACGGAAAGGTATTCCAGAAGGGAAAACCGCCACGGCGTACACGGTATGGATTTTGATAAGAATGGAATCCTCTGGTGTGCGGTTACATCTTTGAACAATTATGTGGATAAGCCGGAATCTGGTATTCCTGCGGCGCTCATCCGTTGGGATATCACCCGAGGGCAAAAACCGGAATGGTGCGGTGCAATCGGTACGCCGGAACGCGGCGGTGCCTGGATGAGTGAAGTAGCTGTCTCAGAAGACAATATTCTGTTTATGGCAAATTCCAACCATAGTCTGGATGGCCCAGGATTGATTGGGGTCGATTTGAAAAAATATGATCCCACACATGCAGATTTCACCGAGATCCTGCGCGATGAATATTTTGACCCAACTTGTCCGCGTTATATCGAATCCAATAATATGATTTTTGAGCAGGAAGAGATCGCAGGACAAAATCCGCATATGGTACAGCTTCCGAATCTCCCGCCGGTACTGCTGTGGAGAGCCCTAGCTCCCGATCATGTGGAAGACAGTGCGGTGAAAGGATTCTTCTGGGAAGATAATCATACGCTTTGTGGTGTCTGCGGGAATGAGACACAATTTTATTTTGAAATTACCGATGCAAAGCTTTCCAAATTGATTCCGGCAAAAGACGCTGATCCGGCGAAAGTCCAGAAAGCGCTGGATAGGACAGTACCTGAGCTGGAACTCAAAGGGAAACTCCCGCATTTGCCGGGACGTCAGTATAAAGCGGTTGCCACGGCAGCGGCAAAGATGACGGGTGACCGGTGGCTGGTAGGAACCCTGGACGGGATGCTTGCCATTGTGGGAAAAGATTCTGTTTATGCGCTTGGCCCGGCAGGAGCCAATGGTCCGATCCATCAGCTGACCGCAACCCCCGACGGAACACGTGTGTATGGGATTGCCGGTGATGAAGACGATATCCCGGTACTGTTCTCGTATGACGACAAGGATGGTCTGAGATGGTTAGGGTTTACGCTCCATCAGTACAGTAATGTCAGCATTAATGATAAGTTTGCCTGTACTTATGTACGTTCCTGCCAGCTGAGTCCAGATGGAAAATATCTTGCGATTGGCTCAGATGAACGTATGGGGACAGTAGCTTATTATGTAGTAGGATAAATACTGCACCAGAAATCTTTGAATTTTCAGAGATTGGGCAGCAAATCTGATTGACCAAGGAGAGACAACATGAAGATCATTGATGCACTTTCATTTATCGGCCAAGGCCGGTATAAAAGTCAGAGCGTAGAAGAGCTTCTTCAGAAAATGGAGGAAAATGGCGTGGAAAAGGCGCTGATTGCTCCAGTGGATGAATATGTGGTGGCTTACAATGAGGAAGGCAACCAATTGGTGGAAGAGGCGTGTAAGGCACATCCCGACCGATTCATAGGGTATGCGGTTGCCAATCCCTGGTTCGGGGAAAAGGCGGTCACAGGGCTGAAAAGGGCGCTGGAAAACGGGCTTTCCGCAGTGTATTTTGATTCCTCCATTCAGGGCTTCCCGATCAACGACCATATTGTTGACGGGTTGATGGAAGTTTGCAGGGAATATAAGGTACCAGCGTATTTCCATACAGGAACGCCGTCTTTCGCACTGCCGTTCAACCTGCATTATTTAGCGATCCGCTATCCGGATGTACGGTTTCTGTTAGGGCACTTCGGTGCAAACGATTACGTGTCGGATGCATTGCCGTCGCTATATCAAAGGGATAATATCTGGCTGGAAACAAGCTTGGCGTTAACGCCGGCAATGACCCGGTTTATGAGGGAAATCCCGGACCGCGTTATTTTTGGAAGTTGTTCTCCCAGAAGTGAGATCGCCTACGAGCTGAAAAAGCTGCGGTATGGAGATCCGGCGCCGGAGGCATTGGAAAAGGCAGTTGCGAAAAATATAGAATTTGTTTTGGGGGATGGCAAATGATTATTGATACACATGGGCACACCAAAGATGTGAATTACCCCATCAATAGTACCGATATCGTCGATGCGACGACCATGATCGACGCAATGGATCGTTTTGATATTGAACAGATGTGGATCAGTCCCACCAGCGGGATGGTCAACGATTGTCATGAACATAATAAAAAGCAATATGAAAACTTTAAAAAACTGTATCCAAAACGGTTTGTGAATTTTGCGGTTTTAAATCCTTATTATCCGGAACAGATGAAAGAGGAAGTCCGGATCTGCTTTGAGGAATATGGATTCAGCGGCATTAAGATTCACAGCTGGCTGCAATCCTTTTTCCTGCATCAGCCGGGAGTCTATTACATCATGGAACAGGCAGCCAAATATCAGGTGCCGGTATTGTTCCATGACGGTACGCCGCCATATGCAGACAGTTTGCAGATCGCAGGATTAGCAGAACGCTATCCGGAGGTACAGGTGATCCTGGGCCACGCGGGATTATACGATCAGACAAGATCAGCGATCGAGGCATGTAACCTGCATGAAAATGTCTGGCTTTGCCTGATGGGGAACACGATTGGAGAAACCAGGGAAGTTTTCCGGGATGTTATTCGGAAAGACCATCTGCTCTTTGGAACAGACTATTGCTGCGGCGGCGCAGGAAGGATTCCGGAATCCATCATTCCAAACCGGATTGATACGGTACGGTTTGCGTGTCCGGATGATACTCTGTACGACCAGGTCATGTATTGGAATGCAAAGAAATTGATCGATGTATGAACAAAGCCGTAAAAACCGGCTATGGCAGAATTGCTTTGGCAATTCTGCCATAAAACTGGGGGACAAAAGGAATGACAGAGCTTGAAAAAAAGGTGCTCGATTATGTGGAAAAGAACCAGGAAAGCCTTTATCAAGAGCTTTCTCGGCTGGTCCAGTTTGACAGCACCAACCATATTACCTGGGGCGAAGAACGCGGATGTGCGGAATACATTGCGGAAGAATACCGAAAAATGGGACTGCGATCAGACCTTTATTGCCCGGATGACCTTCCTGGCTTTACCGATCATCCGGAGTATTTGCAAAATCGGGGAACGGATCAACGGCCCAATGCGACGGCAGTATATCCAGGGACAAGCGGAAAGGGCGCAGTAATGTTGGCGGCCCACATTGATACA
>CALWKP010000160.1 GCA_944381295.1 uncultured Clostridia bacterium
CCCCTCTATTTTGCCAATATTGCAACACTTGCCAGGGAATCCTGTGTTCCCGTAGCAATTCACCTTGACCATGGCAACAGTTTCAGTCTTTGCGCCCGTGCACTGCGCGCGGGTTATACCAGCGTGATGATTGATGGCAGCAAACTTCCTCTTGAAGAAAATATTGCCCTGACTAAACAAGTTGCAGATATGTGCTCGGCTGCTGGAGTCCCCGTAGAAGGAGAAATTGGTCGTGTCGGCGGAAAAGAAGACGATACCGAATCAGCAGATATAGGGTATACCATTCCGGAAGAAGCCGTGCGTTTTGAAAAAGAAAGCGGTTTATTCAGCATGGCGGTCGGTGTCGGCACCGCCCATGGGTTTTATACGGAAACTCCTGTACTTAATCGAGAATTGATTTCTACCCTTCGCAAAATATTGTGTTCTCCAATGGTGCTGCATGGAGCCTCCGGACTTTCCGAAGAGGATATCCGCGACTGTATCTGCCGCGGTATCTGCAAAGTCAATTTTGCCACAGAACTGCGTGCCGCCTATACACAGGGTGTGAAACAAGTACTGCACGATCAGCCAAATGTATTTGATCCTAAAGTTTATGGAAAAGTTGCTCGTGACTCCGTAAAAGAACTTGTAAAAACCAGAATTTTGATCTGCGGCTGTGCCGGGAAAGCCTGAGGTGCATGATGCACGACATTTTACTGGGGATTGATCTTGGAACTTCTTCCTGTAAGGCCGCTGCATTCGATCCTTCTGGTCACGTATTGGCTCAGGCAAGCGTTAGTTATCCGATACTTTATCCTCATCCAGGATGGGCGGAGCAAGACCCAGAAATCTGGTGGAGATCTGTCTGCCTTGCAATTCGAAAATTACTCGACTCCGCAAATATTTCTCCAACCGATATTTGCGGTATTGGGGTAGACGGCCAGAGTTGGAGCGCCATCCCCGTGGATAGAAGCGGCAATGTGCTTTGCAACACACCGATCTGGATGGATACACGCGCAGAAGACCTCTGTCGCAAGATTTCCAAATCTATCGGCAGCGATCTCCTGTTTGCTGTCAGCGGAAACCCATTTTCTCCCTCGTATACTCTACCAAAAGTGCTTTGGTACCAAAGCTATTTTCCGGAAGTTTATGAGCATACAGAAAAGATCCTGCAATCCAACAGTTTTCTGGCATTTCGTTTTACCGGAATCATGACACAGGAGCCCAGTCAGGGGTATGGATGGGCCTGCTACGATATTGCTCATGGGACATGGGAAAAATCGCTCTGTACGGAAATGGGGATATCTTCCAGGCTTCTTCCAGAAATTGTCCCATGCTATCAGGTCATTGGAGAAGTCACTCCGGATGCTGCTCACGAAACCGGCCTCATCGCCGGAATCCCCGTGGTTGCCGGCGGATTAGATGCCGCTTGTGCGACCCTCGGCGTAGGCGCGATTCACGCCGGAGAAACACAGGAACAAGGAGGGCAGGCTGGCGGAATGAGTATTTGCATGGATACCTGCCGTTCTGACAAAAGGCTGATTCTCGGAGCACATGTCGTCCCAGAAATGTGGCTTTTGCAAGGAGGGACCGTTGGCGGCAGCGGTGTACTGAACTGGTTTGAACGGGAATTTTGTTCTGAAGAACGTCTGACAGCTACGGGCAAAGGTGTCACATCTTTTGCAGAAATTGACCGGCAAGCAGAGAAAATCGCCGCAGGAAGCGACGGATTGGTGTTTCTTCCCTATCTGGCCGGAGAACGTAGTCCTATTTGGGATATCAATGCTAAAGGCGTTTATTATGGAGTGGATTTTTCAAAAACACGGGCACATTTTGCACGGGCAAGTATGGAAGGCGTCGCCTATTCCCTGCGACACAATCTAGAAACAGCGGCAAATACCGGTGCTTCTGCCAGCACACTTCGCGCGATGGGTGGTGCGGCAAACAGCCATTTCTGGACGCAAATGAAAGCTGATGTCACCGGAAAATGTATTGAAGTTCCCAGTACCGACACAGCTACCGCTTTAGGCGCCGCCATGCTGGCAGGAATTGGCACAGGAATCTACCACGATTTTGAAGATGCTGTCAACCAGGCGGTCCATATCTCTCGCACCCATGTCCCCGATCCTCTAAAAAAGGAAAGTTACGATAAAGGTTATCAGATCTATTTAGCTTTATATCAGAATTTAAAAAATTTGATGAATGAGAGGGTAACTGTATGAAAGCAGCTGTACTTCACGGAAATGAAGATCTTCGTTATGAAGACTTTCCTACCCCTGAAACCCGTTCTGGAACGGTCAAAGTAAAAATCCGCGCGACCGGTATCTGTGGCAGCGACATCCCCCGTGTCCTACATCATGGAGCTCATTTTTATCCAGTCGTATTGGGGCATGAATTTTCCGGTGATATTGTAGAGGTTGGTGAAGGAGTGACAGGGCTTCGGATTGGAGACACTGTTTCGGGTGCCCCCTTGCTCCCCTGTATGGAATGCAGTGATTGTCAGCAGGGAAATTATTCTCTGTGCCGTCATTACAGCTTTATCGGCAGCCGCCAACAGGGCAGCTTTGCCGAATACGTAGTCCTTCCTGCCAGAAACGCCATAAAATATGACCCATCCATCCCTTATGAACAAGCGGCAATGTTTGAGCCATCCACTGTCGCTCTTCACGGGGTACTGTGCAACGAATATCGGGGCGGGCACTATACCGCAGTATTTGGTTGTGGCACGATCGGGATTTTCACCCTGCAATGGGCAAAAATCTTCGGTGCCCGAAATATTGTAGCTTTTGACGTTGACGAAGGACGTTTAGCCCTGGCAAGACGGATGGGAGCAGACGAAGTTGTGAATACCGGGAAAGAAGGATTTCTGGAATGCGCCCGGGAGATCACACACGGACATGGATTTGACGAAGTCTTCGAAGCCGCAGGAAATCCTGCAACCATGCAAATGGCTTTCGAAGCCGCCGCCAGCAAATCTCATCTCTGTTTTATCGGCACCCCACACACCAACCTTTCTTTCACCCCATCGCAATGGGAAAACATGAACCGCAAAGAATTCCGTCTGACAGGAAGCTGGATGAGTTATTCTGCACCATTTCCGGGAAAGGAATGGGAGCTGACTGCTCACTATTTTTCTACCGGACAGCTCAAATTCGATCCAGAATTTCTTTACCGGACTTACCCGTTATCTCAGGCAGCGGAAGCTTTTTCTCTATTTCATCACCCGGAACAGGTGCACGGAAAAGTTATGCTTCTCAACAATTCATCTGGAGCATAAATTCCCAGATTGAAAATATACATACTTGATTGCTTTGAATCCTATTGAGAAAGAAGGAAACCTCTATGACGACCATTGATCCCCAAAAAGTACCAAAGCGCACCTTGCCTACTGGCGAACAGATTCCCTGCATTGGCATGGGCACCTTCGGCTCTGATCGTTTTACCGCTGAGCAAGTCTCCCATGCTGTATCTGGTGCAATCCGTTGCGGATACCGGATGTTCGACTGTGCTTCAGTGTATGGCAATGAAGACTTGATTGGCCAAGTATTTTCCGAAGCCTTTGCCCAAGGCATTGTCCGTCGTGAAGAGTTATTTATCGCCTCCAAGGTCTGGAATGATATGCATGGAAAAGGAGACGTACTTCTCTCCTGTGCCAAAACACTTAAAGACCTTCAGTTGGATTATTTGGATGTCTATTTTGTTCACTGGCCTTTTGCCAACTATCATGCGCCCGGATGCGACGGCGATTCCCGCAATCCGAATTCCAAACCATTTCGGGTTGATGATTTCATGGAAACCTGGAGGCAAATGGAACGTCTGCATGATATGGGACTCGTACGCCATATCGGTATGTCAAGCATGACCATCCCAAAACTGGAAGCCGTCCTGCCGCTTTGCCGTGTTCAGCCATCCCTGATCGAGATGGAACTGCATCCCGGATTTCAACAACCGGAATTGTATCAATACTGTATCTCCAAAGGGATTCAGCCGATTGGCTTTTGTCCCATCGGCAGCCCCACTCGTCCTGACCGCGACAAAACTGATTCCGACATTTCTGACATAGAACTGCCTGAAGTGGTGGAAATTGCA
>CALWKP010000161.1 GCA_944381295.1 uncultured Clostridia bacterium
CCTCCAATAGGTGCGGCATAAAAAAACAGCGGAACCGCTGCGGTTCCGCTGTTTGATATACCCATAGAAATTTAAGACAATCTGCAAAGATACTATGGAAATTCTATCGACAGGAACATTTACAGCAGGTTTCAGGGCACGCACAAAAACCCCACGCAAAAAAGCGGGGGTACGCAAACGCTGTAAATCGTTTTGTCTGTGCGGCTGAAATCATGGGAAAGTTCCTCCAAAGCATCTATGTTGTAACTATACAGAATTCACGGGGATTTGTCAAGAGGAAAAGAAAGGCTTTTGAACGCAAAAAGTCTGCGAGAAGCCTAAAAAGAATCCTGTTTGGGATTCCCAAAAAGAAATTAACAGAAGTTTTTACAGAATCTCGATAGAATAAAAAACTACATGGAGATCATCCTTAGTGGGGGACGGCGTGATGGCTTTCCATAAAATTAGGCGGCCGGACAGCCTGTAAATTTTCCCCAGGGTTATGCCGTGACGTCACGGTAGATTTGATCAACAGCCTCGTCCAGACTGATCTCTTTGGTGAGGATAGTTTCTGAAATATTGGGAAGGAAGTCTTTCTCCCTCCACCATCGCCGCATATCGGATTCGCCGAAATCGTCGCGGTTCGGTTTGGTGCTGTGCCGGAGCAGGGTTTCCTCAAACGGGAGGTCGTAGTAATAAGCGAAGATATCCTGGCCGTATTCAGCCACGGCTGTTTCAAATAAAAGAGAGTAGTCCCCGGAATGAAGGATCCCTTCCAAAATAGTGATTTCAGAATGCTGCCTGCCGTATTTCAGCAGCTGGATCATCAGCGGCAAAGATTTTTCCAGTCCTTCTTTTCCCCATACGTGAAGGACTTCCATGCGGATCATATCATGAGAAAGAAGCATCGTATTGGAGCCAAATTTTTGCTGCAATATTTTTGCAGCGCTTGTTTTACCGCTTCCAGAATTTCCCCTTAAAATAATCAGTTTTGGCATAGTGGGATTCCCTGCCCTTCCTTCATTTTGGGTGAAAATGTGTTTTGCTGTCAGGTTTCGTCTGCTTCCCCAAGTTTTGCGAGAACCCGCTTTGCTACCGGTTTCGGCGGCATGTTTGCGTCAATGATCAGGTCTGCGGCTTCCCGATACTGCGGCATACGTTCCGCCAGCAGCCGGTCAATTACCGCATCGCGGTCCGGCTTTTGCAACAGAGGACGTGCGGAATCATTTTTTAACCGCTCTTTCAGTGCCGCGGCAGAGACGTCCAGCAGGATAATTGTCCCGTTTTTCCGGAATGCTTCCCGATTTTCCGGCGCTAACAGCGTCCCGCCACCTGACGCAATTACAAGCCCATTGCGTTCCGATAATTCCTTTGATGCTTCGGCTTCCATCCTGCGGAACCCTTCTTCGCCCATCGTTTCGAAAATGTCGCGGATCTCCATGCCGGCACGCTTCTCTATATAATCGTCCATGTCGAGGAATTTACGCCCGGAAAGTTCTGCAATGTACCGTCCAATCGTCGTTTTCCCGCAGCCCATAAATCCGCACAGGATAATGTTGCCACGATGGGCAAACTGCCGTTCCATTTCAGCGGAAGCATCCTGGCATAAGCGTTCAATGTCCTCAGGAGCATAAGACGCTCCGCTCCAGATCTCATGCGCAGCAGCAGCTTGTCCCACCAGCATCGCCATGCCGCCAATTGCCCGGATCCCATTTTTTTCCGCGTAACGCAGCAATAGGGTGTGCTCCGGGTTATAAACCGCGTCAAATACCGCTTGACAGCGTTTGACAACGGATTCGCTGACCGGCGATGCCCCTGTTTTTGGATACATCCCTACGGAAGTAGCATTGATCAGAAGGTCGTAGGATGCAGCGCCCTTTTCCAGCTCCGGGAACGTTATGCAGGAAACCTGTGCGCCGGGCATCCGTGCAAGAAGTTCCTGAGCCAGCGTTTTGGCTTTCTGGATACTTTGGCTGCGTACGGCGATCGTCAGCACGCCGCCGGCTTCCAGTACCTCAGAAGCTAATACACGGGCAGCCCCGCCGCTTCCAAGAAGCAGACATTGCCCGGAAAGTGATGCTCCACCGGTACGGATCGCGTACAGAAATCCGCTTCCGTCGGTCGTATAGCCGCAGGAGCCTTCCACACTGTTTTTCACCGTGTTGACAGAACCAAAACGGCATGCTTTTTCATCAAGATGATCTAAATGAGGAATAATTCCCTGTTTATGCGGGATGGTAATGTTATATCCGTCAAGCGAGCGGAGCGTACTGAGCAGAGAAGGATCGGAAAGATCCGGTGCGTCGATCACGTGATAGGATGCCTGAATCCCATCCAGTGCAAAAAGTCTGGCGTGGATAAACGGGGACATGGTATGTCCGATTGGATGTCCGATCACGGCATAAGATTTCAGGCTGCTCATAATGAAGTCATCCCCTTAGAAAAATTTGTGAAAGAACTAAAAAATTCCAAATTTTATATTGACAAAGCTTGCGATTGCTAATAATATGTGGATATGGGAATTGTATCACAGGACGCGCCGCTTGTCCACAGCAATCCGCGGCAGGCGGTGTGGGTTCCAAAGTTATAAATTTCAGAGGAGGAACTATAATGGTTTTTGAGAAGGTAAAGGCGATTCTGAGTGAACAGTTTGATGTAGAAGAGGATACGATCACCCTCGATACGACGATTGCTGACGATTTGGGCGCCGATTCCTTGGATGTAGTCGATTTGCTGATGTCCATCGAGGATGAATTTGAAATTGAAATCCCGGACGGAGAAGTCGAAAACATCAAGACCGTAGGCGAACTGGTGAAGTACATCGAAGATAATTCCTGAGAGTTTGTTTGCGCTTAGAAATCCGCTGTGAAAACAGCGGATTTTTTTCTTGAAAAAAATAGCGCAGGCCACTATAATAGAGCTATGCGCTTTCCAAATTCCGGAAAGCGGAAAATTTAGGACAAAAAAACAAAGAAAAAGGAGAGTCAAACCTGTTGAATGAATTCAGCTTTCTGACAGACGGCGTCCAGTACATCATCGAGCATCCGAATATGCTGGTGATGTGGCTGATCGGGGGAATCCTGATCTGGCTGGCAATCAAAAAAGACTATGAACCGGCACTGCTCTTGCCCATGGGATTCGGAGCAATCCTGGTAAACCTGCCGCTTCCGGGCGTAATCGGAGATGAGAATACGGTAGGAATCGTCAAGTGGTTGTTTGAAGTAGGTATCGAAGCCTCTGAGGCGTTCCCGCTGCTGCTGTTTGTCGGCATCGGCGCAATGATCGATTTTGGCCCCCTGCTTTCCAATCCGAGGATGCTGCTGTTTGGCGGCGCCGCACAGTTCGGTATTTTCCTCACCGTCACAGTAGCGGTGTTGTTGGGATTCCCGCTGGTAGACGCCATGAGCATCGGCGTGATCGGCGCAGCGGACGGCCCAACTTCCATTTTTGTATCCAAAGTGCTCAATAGTTCGTATATGGGCGCTATCGCCGTAGCAGCTTATTCGTATATGGCCCTGGTGCCGATCATCCAACCGGCGGCGATCAAGCTGGTGACCACCAAGAAAGAACGGATGATCCGTATGCCGTATAATCCGGCGCAGGTATCCCGTACAACCAGGATTCTGTTCCCGATCATCGTTACCCTGATCGCGGGTCTGATCGCGCCGCAGTCGGCATCGCTGGTGGGCTTTTTGATGTTTGGTAACCTTATCCGTGAATGCGGCAGGCTGGAAGTGCTGTCTCAGACGGCGCAGGGACCGCTTGCCAATCTTATCACCATTTTCCTGGGCGTTACCATCGCGTTCCAGATGCAGGCAGACCAGTTCCTGAATTGGGGGACCTTGCTGGTCATGCTGCTCGGCCTGGTGGCCTTTATGTTTGACACAATCGGTGGGGTGCTGTTCGCAAAATTGCTGAACGTGTTCCTGCCTAAAGATCGCAAAATCAATCCGATGGTCGGCGGCGCGGGGATCTCAGCGTTCCCAATGTCCGCGCGTGTGATTCAGAAGATGGCGCTCAAAGAGGACAACCAAAACCATTTGCTCATGCATGCAGTAGGCGCAAACGTTGCAGGACAAATTGGTTCGGTAGTTGCCGGCGGCATCATCCTGTCGTTTGGCCAGATTTTTGGTATGATAGGTTAAGGAGGGAACTGCAATGGATTTGATGACATTATCGGTGATGTTTACGAGCCTGTTGGGTGAAGTGCAGAACGAAGATGTAATGCGTTCCCTGGAACTGATGGGAAAAGGAATGCTGGGAATCTTCATCGTTATGGTATTGATTTTCCTGGTGATCGTCATTTTGAACAAGGCGACAAAGAAAAAGGATTAATACTGCAGTAAGGAACGAGAAAGTACGCCGCAGCGGCGGAAAGAAGTGAGGAAGAATATGGCAGAACAGAAAAAAATGGTAGAAGCGATCACTCCGATGGAAGAGGACTTCGCCAAATGGTATACGGATATTGTCAAGAAAGCGGAGCTGATGGATTATTCCAGCGTGCGGGGATGTATGGTGATCGAGCCGTACGGGTACGCGATCTGGGAAAATATCCGGGACAATCTGGATAAACGGTTCAAGGAACTGGGGCACGTCAATGTGTCGATGCCGATGTTCATCCCGGAGAGCCTTTTGCAGAAGGAAAAAGACCATGTGGAAGGATTTGCGCCGGAGGTCGCTTGGGTAACGCATGGCGGTACCGAAGAATTACAGGAACGGTTATGTGTACGCCCAACTTCGGAAACGCTGTTCTGCGATCATTATTCGAGGATTGTGCATTCGTGGAGGGATTTGCCGAAACTGTACAATCAATGGTGCAGTGTTGTGCGGTGGGAAAAAACCACGCGTCCGTTCCTGCGGTCGGTAGAATTCCACTGGCAGGAAGGGCATACCCTGCACGAGACGGCGGAAGAAGCGCGTGCAGAAACAGAACAGATGCTGAAAGTGTACGCAGATTTCTGCGAAAACGATCTGGCGATCCCGGTGGCAAAAGGATGCAAGACAGATAAAGAGAAATTTGCCGGTGCGGAAGCGACTTATACCATTGAAGCAATGATGCATGACGGGAAGGCGCTGCAGGCAGGGACGAGCCATTATTTCGGCGACGGGTTTGCGAAAGCGTTTGACATCACGTTCCAGGACCGCGAAAACAAGCCGCAGCATCCGCATCAGACGTCATGGGGGATGAGCACCAGGATTATCGGGGGCATCATCATGACGCACGGGGATAATAATGGGCTGGTACTTCCGCCGGCTGTTGCTCCGATCCAGGTAGTGATTCTGCCGATCGCGATGCATAAGGAAGGCGTGCTGGAAAAAGCCACAGAATTGAAAGAGCGGTTAAAGAAGAGCTTCCGGGTGCATCTGGACGACAGCGAACAGAGTCCGGGATGGAAATTTGCGCAGTACGAAATGAAGGGTGTGCCGCTGCGTCTGGAAATCGGACCGAAGGACATCGAAAAAGGGCAGTGTGTGCTGGTGCGCCGTCATGACAGGGAAAAGGTTTTCGTGCCGCTGGAGAATCTGGAAGCGGCAATCACCGAACAGCTGGAAGAAGTGCGGCGCGGGATTTACGAACGTGCTCTGGAGCGCCGTGAGAGCATGACATATACGGCTAAGACGATGGATGAGCTGAAAGAGATCGCGGAGAACAAGCCGGGATTTATCAAGGCGATGTGGTGCGGTGACACAGCTTGTGAAGAGAAGCTGAAAGAGGTTGCCGGGGTGTCGTCGCGGTGCATGCCGTTTGAGCAGGAAGAAATTACCGATACGTGTGTATGCTGCGGCAAAAAGGCCAAAGCAATGGTATACTGGGGCAAGGCATACTGAGATAGGAAGCAGAAACTTCCTGTTCTGTTTGCGACAAGACGCCATGGGGTTCCGTTTCGAGAACGGAGGCCCATGGCGTTTTTTGTTTTCAGAGGAAAATCAGCCGCGGAAATAGTTCGTCACAGAGAGAGTTTCAGTCTGCCGATAAAGCCCACAAGAAGAAAAAATTGTACCAAAACTTTGAGCTGCGGTCGGCAAGTCGCACACATAGGCTCCGCCTGCTTGGCTATTTGTAGCAAATCACCTTGCTGCCCACACTTTTCCTTGGGAGAGTGTTACTGCTCTCGGGCGGCTGCGAGATAATTTCTTTGGCAACACTCTGCGCCCGGAATACATCCAGGCTTAGCCTGGGCGGCCGTCGCAACGGGCGGAACACCTGTTTCTAGGAAAAAAGCTCAGGAGGGGCGTAGAAACAGTCCGGGGGATTGTTTCTACGTGGGGGATCCTAGCGAGGGGTTCCCGAAAGAAGTTTTACCATTTGTACAATTCGGCTTTTCAAAAACCTTTTTCTACAAGCGGAAAGTTTTTTTGACCGAAAGCGGCAAAATACCTTGCTTTTTTCCAGCTTGAAAAACTTTCGACTCCTCTATATAATAGAAAGGGACTTTCGTAAAGGCGAAAGGAGGCTTTGCTATGAGAAAATTATTTTGGATTTTTGCCGTCCTGCTGCTGGCCGCCGCTGCGGTTGCAGACGCCATCGACCGCCGTACCGGACGTCAGCCCACAGTGTATGGCGTAGATGCTTCCGTGTCTGTGTCGCATCCGTCGGAACACGGTGGATTTGCAGCGGCCGCCGGAGTGCTCCGGCCGCTTCTGACTGGGGATTTTTTCCGCAGGGGTGTGCGTGCGCTCTCACAACTTTGGTCGGTATTGCATAAAACTTGGAAATCTGGAAATACTGGGAAAAAGAGTAAATAAAGCCCTTTTGACCGGTGTGGCAGATTGTACAAAAAATCTCAAAAAAATTCTTACAAAAAAGAGAAATTTAGGCTTGTATCTTTGGCCCGGATATGGTATTATAATCAAGCACGACTGCAACAGATATGCGATGAAGCGGGAGGTTGCGGCCAGTACGGCCGGTTTTTCCGTGGAGTATGTCCGATTTTAAACCGGGCGACAGAATAGGATGAGTGTTGACGTGGACTGCGCTGCCGCAGTTACTCCGGCAGGATGTCTGCGTACTCAGACGTTTTTATGCCTTCACCCGGATTGGCTTTTCAAGTAAAGTGATCCGGTTTTTTCATGTCAGGTGACGGAACACCCGGCAGAGTGTGAAGAATTAAAAACGCCGCCCGCCAACTACAATAAGGAGGCGATTTTCGTGGCAGTCAAAGAAAAAATCAGGATTAGAATCAAAGGGTACGATCATCAGCTGGTGGATCAGTCCGCTGAAAAGATCGTTCAGACGGCGAAGCGTACAGGCGCAAGGGTATCTGGCCCGGTGCCGCTGCCGACCGAGAAGCAGGTTATCACCATCCTGCGCGCGGTGCACAAGTACAAGGACAGCCGTGAACAGTTCGAGATGAGAACCCACAAGAGATTAATCGACATCCTGAGGCCGTCAAACAAGACCGTTGAGTCTTTGATGAGCCTGGAACTCCCTGCCGGCGTCGAGATCGAGATCAAACTCTGATCGACCTACCAGCAGCCGGGGTCACGTTGGCGGAAACGCCAACCAATAACCTGCATAGGAGGTATACAACATGCAAAAAGGAATCATCGGCAAGAAAATCGGCATGACGCAGATTTTCGACGAGAATGGAAACGTCGTTCCCGTAACTGTTGTGGAAGCCGGTCCCTGCGTAGTAGCGCAGAAGAAGACGGTGGAAAACGATGGGTACGCTTCCATTCAGGTGGGCTTCGGCGACCTGAAAGCAAACAAGGTCAACAAGCCCATGAAGGGACATTTCGCGAAAGGTGACGTTGCTCCGAAGAGGACTCTGAAAGAGTTCCGTCTGGACGACACCAGTGCCTATAATGTAGGCGACCTGATCAAGGCTGACACATTTGCAGCCGGCGAAAAGGTAGACGTCACCGGCACCAGCAAAGGGAAAGGATACGCGGGCGTGATCAAGCGCTGGAACTTCCAGAGGCTGAAAGAGACCCACGGTTCCGGCCCGGTAGCCCGTCACGGCGGCTCCAATGGCGCATGCTCCAGCCCGTCGCGTGTGTTCCCCGGCCTGAAAATGGCTGGACATCTGGGCGCAGAGAAAGTTACCGTCCAGAACCTGACCGTTGTCAAAGTGGACGCCGAAAACAACCTGATCGCCATTAAAGGCGCCATCCCTGGCCCGAACGGCGGCATCGTTGTGATCCGTGACAGCGTGAAAGCGTAAGGGAAGGAGGAATTGTAATGCCACAAGTAGCAGTATTTGATATGGCTGGCAAGGAAGTCGAAAAGATGGACCTTTCCGAAGCTGTATTTGGGATCGAGCCGAATAAAGCGGTAATGCTCGACCTGGTAAAGAATTACCTCGCGAACCAGCGCCAGGGCACCCAGTCCGCGCTGACCCGCGCAGAAGTTTCCGGCGGCGGCAAAAAGCCGTGGAGACAAAAGGGTACCGGCCATGCAAGGCAGGGTTCCACCCGTGCTCCGCAGTGGACCCACGGCGGTATCGTATTTGCGCCGAAGCCGCGCAGCTATCGTTACACCGTCAACAAGAAGGTCCGCCGTCTGGCAATGAAGTCCGCATTCTCCAGCAAGGTGATGGACAACGAGATGATCGTTCTCGATAAGATCACCCTGGATGCCTACAAGACCAAGACCATCGCGGCGATGCTCAAAGCAGTCGGTTCCGAGAAGAAAGCGCTGATCGTTCTGCCCGAAGCGGACAAGAAAGTGATCGCTTCCGCAGCAAACATCCCGGGCGTCAAGACCGCGACCGTCAACACCTTAAATGTTTACGACATCCTCAACGCTGACAAGTTCATCGTGGTGAAGGACGCCGTTGCAAAGATCGAGGAGGTGTACGCATAATGGTAGCGCATGATATCATTATCCGCCCGGTTATTACCGAAAGAAGCATGGCGGGCATCCCGTCCAAGAAGTATACGTTTGAAGTCGCCAAGGACGCCACCAAGATCGATGTGGCTAGGGCGGTAGAAGAGCTGTTCAAGGTCAAGGTAGCAAAGGTCAACACCATGCACGTCCGCGGCCAGCTCCGCCGTCAGGGCAGGTTCCAGGGCTACACCCCGTCCTGGAAAAAGGCGATCGTCACCCTGTCGGAAGACAGCAAAGCGATCGAGTTCTTTGAGGGTATGTTCTAATTCGGACAGCCTTCCGGTCCTGAACCCCCGCGGAATCCGCGGGAACTGCCTGCCGATATTGAGGCAGGGGCAACGTATGGGGGACTGGCATGCCCCCGCAAAGCCATCATGAGGAGTGTGATACCGAATGCCAATGATTAACTATAAACCGACTACCCCCGGCAGACGCGGTATGTCCGTTACGGATTATTCCGGTCTTTCCAAGGTAGCTCCCGAGAAGAGCCTGCTGGCTCCGCTCAGCAATAAATCCGGCCGTAACAGCTACGGCAGGATCACCGTCCGTCATCGCGGCGGCGGAAACCGCAGAAAATACCGTATCATCGATTTCAAACGTCAGAAATTCGACATTCCGGGCAAGGTTCTTACCATTGAGTACGACCCCAACCGCTCGGCGCACATCGCTTTGGTTGAATACGAAGACGGCGAAAAGAGATACATTCTCGCCC
>CALWKP010000162.1 GCA_944381295.1 uncultured Clostridia bacterium
GGGGGCGGTCTTTACTGTAGAACAGATCGACGGCGCATATAAAACAGAGGTAACGACGGGAGCTTCCGGAACGGTGATCTTGTCAGATCTTCCTGCCGGATCCTATAAGGTGACGGAAAAGACACCGCCCCCGCACTATCGTCCATCAGAAAATCCGGTACAGACTATCGAAGTAATCGAGGATACTGTTGTACAGCTTGTATACTCCAATGAACCGGAAGACGGGATCATTCGGATCAAAAAAATTGCAGAAAACAGAGGAGATCCGCTGGAAGGAGTCACCTTTACGATCCGCCGCAGAGATGGTGCGGAACAGTGGACGGTGACAACCGATGAACATGGCGAAGCAGAAATCGAGCTGCCCGCTGACTGGTATGTCATTACCGAAACGGATGCTCCCGACAATGTACAGATTGATCCTACCCCCCATCCTGTGGAGCTGGAGCCCGGCGAAACCTATGAATTGAAGTTGACCAATGTGCTAAAAAAGAAACTCTTGGTCGAGAAGCGGGACAGCAAGACGGATGAACTTGTCCCCGGCATGATCTTTGAAATCAAATCACCGGAAGGGGATCTGTTTGGTGCAGGGAACTGCGGGCGCGGGGAAGGCATCTATGAAACAGATGAAAACGGACAGGTAGAATTCGACAACATGGAACCCGGTACTACATGGGTGATCACAGAACTTCAGGCTCCGGCAGGATATGTTCTCAATCCTGAGCCGCAGACAGTGAAGATTGAAAACGACATTACTACCGTTTCTATCCGGAACGATCAAAAACCGGGACTGCGTTTGGCGAAAATCGATTCTGATACCGGAAAGCCCATCATGGGTGCGAAATTCACCTTCACGATCCCTGGAACAAGTACGGTTTATACCCGTGTGACAGACAATCATGGAATGATCTTTTTGGAAGATCTGGATGTCACTGCCATTATCATTCGGGAAATTGAACCCGCACCGGGATATATCGCCAACGACGAACCGGTAACCGTGCAGCTGGTACCAAATGAGCGCACCGACGTCACTTTCAAGAATACTTCCCGCCCCGGCCTGCGGATCTGTAAGATCGATACGGACGGTAATCCTGTTGCCGATGTGGTACTTAAGGTCAGCAAGGCGGACGGCCAGTCAGTTGGCGAGTACACGACGGACGAAAATGGTATCATTTTCATCCCAAATCTGGAGGCCGGTACCTACGATGTACAGGAAATTTCCGCACCGCCTCAGTATCTTGTAGACAGCACCGTCCACAAGGTAACGTTGGAAGCCGGAAAAATCGGCGAGATTACCCTTCGCAACAGCATCAAACCAACGCTGCGCATTGTCAAGGTGGACAGCGTTACCAAAGCTCCCATCAAAGGTGTAACATTTGAAGTGCGTGTCACAGACGGGCAGAAAATCGGCGACTATGTGACGGATGAAGACGGTGAAATTATTGTTACCGACCTGGAGGCGGGTGTCAATTATACGGTCAGGGAAATTGCTACTCTGCCCGGCTATGTGCTTGACGAGACACCAAAACAGATTACTCTGGAAGCCAACAAGGTAACAACCGTCCAGTTTGAGAACAAAGCAAAATCCCCCATCTATATTCTGAAACTGGACAGTAAAACGGGCGAAGGAATTCCTGGCGTCCGGTTCCGGGTAACGATGGCCGATGGCAGTTTCGTGGGCGAGGTTACTACAGATGCCACTGGCCGTGCCGTTTTGACGAATGTACCTGCTGGATATATCACGGTCACGGAAATTTCTGTTCCGGACGGTTATGTGCTTGATCCCATCCCCCAGACAAAATTATCAGATGGGGAAAATCCGGTGGAATTTACGTTTTACAACGAGCCGTATGGATCTATCCTGATTAAAAAAGTAAATGCTTCCACACAGAACCCGCTTTCCGGGGCCATCTTCAAGGTGACCGATACCGACGGTACAGTTGTGGGGGAGCGTTACACCTCCGGTCCGGATGGGACGGTGCTGGTATCGGGATTGGAGCCGAATAAGGCATACATCGTTACAGAGGTAAGGGCGCCGGAAGGCTTTGAGATTTCAGAGGCCCCCAAAACGGTAACGGTGAAGTCTGGAGAAACGGTGGAAGTTCTCTTTGAAGATAAACGGATAGAGTCCTTTACCATTAAAAAAGTAGATCCGGACGGAAAGCCAATTGCAGGGGTGACCTTCCGCGTGTCTACACTGGCGGGAGAAGAAATCGCAGTTGTGACGACCGGGGCAGATGGGCTTGCTGTTCTCACAGATGTCGAGCCGGGCAAGAGTTACAAAGTACAAGAAATCGCTGTGCCGGAAGGTGTCCTGCTCGATCCTACCCCGCAAATCGTGGAGGTCCATGCGGGCGAGCCTACTATACTAACATTTGTCAACGATTATGTTGCCGGACTCAAGATCATTAAGACTGTCGAGCAAACAGGAGAACCTTTGAAAGGCGTGACCTTCCGTATTGAGAAACCAGACGGTGGAGTGATCGGCGAGTACATTACAGACGAACAGGGACAAATCTTTGTTTCGTTGGAGCCTCAGATCGTAATCGTTCGGGAAATATCTGCACCGGAGGGGTATTCTGTTGATTCGACTCCGCGCACGGTCACCATCAAAGCAAATGATATCATTACTCTCACTTACAAGGACGAACGCTTGAACGGTATCCGCATCCGTAAGGTGGATGCTGACACAGGCAAAGGAATCTACGGCGTTCGTATTATGATTACCGACGAGAATAACGATGTTGTTGGCGTGTACACTACTGATCATCGGGGATATATTGAGATCGATAAGGAATTGCCCGATGGTATTTATTATCTGGAAGAAATTGAAGCTGCGCCTGAATACGATTTGGACAAGGTTGTAAAGCGTATACATATTCAGAATGGGAAAACAAAGGAGGTACTGTGGGAAAATGCTCGGGAGAAAGGTCAGATCCAAATTCTGAAAACCTCGCTTGACGCGAACCCTATCACCGGCCAGCCTGCAGGGAGCCGGCTGGAGGGCGCGGTGTTTGAGATCGCCCGCGCAGATACCGATCTTGTTGTCGGTTATATGGTGAGTGACTACCGCGGCGTGGCAGCATCCGAACCTCTGCCTCTGGGAAAGTATGTTGTGCGGGAAATTACACCGCCAGCATTTTTTCAGCTCAACTCCACAGAATTTACCATTGAGCTCAAGGTGCAGAATGACATTGTCCGGGTAGAGGTACAGAACAGCAGTGCACAGATCACAACCAGTGTAAAAAAATCCGGCAATACCGTTGTTGTTCCCGGACAGCAGATGCGTTACGATTTCAGCAAAATCTGCAATCTGTCCAATGTGCCTTTAGACAGCTTCTATTGGCATGACGAGCTTCCTTCGGATGTCCGTCTGAACGTGATTCATACTGGCACCTGGAATCAGCCGGGAATGACATACTCTGTGACATACAAGACTAACCGCAATTCCAGTTACAGGACGCTTGCCTCCGGGTTGTTGTCTACGCAAGCCTACGATCTGGATTGTTCTGCGTCAAAGTTGGGACTGGAAGCGGACGAATATATCACGGATTTCCGTTTTGAATTTGGCACGGTGCAACCGGGATTCCGGGAGGAAAACAAACCCATGATCCTGGTTACGGTTCAACCGAATCTGCCAAATGGACACCGCTTTGCTAACCGTACAGATACCGGCGGGCAGTATGGTGGGAAATGGTTTACTTCCAGCTTTACCTGGGTAACAGTTGTCCAGGGCGTTCCTCAAAAATATCCACAGACGGGATATTAAGAAAGGATATCACAAAAAAGGAAGTAATAGGGCTTCCTTCTCTCCACCCTGTTTTGTTTTCAATTCCAAAGAAAAACAGAGAAAAAACGAGCTATGAGACAACAGAACAATAGGGGATTAACAGAAAAAACAAAACTGCAGATTCAATTTACTGCTTACCTCTCTATGGCAGTGAAGCGAAGGAGAAAGGATTATATCAAATGGGAATCAAGATATCATACACAGGTGTTTTTAGTAGATGAGATTTATGAAAAAGGGTCCACTCTGGAACAACAGATGGTAAATATGTTTCCATGGGAGGATATTGCCGACAGACAATCTCTGATGACAGTATTAAACAGGCTGAAAGAGCGGGAACGATATGTTTTTTTATCGCGTACTTTGGACGACCGTTCTTTTGAATCTCTTGCCACCCAATTAGGGTTATCATACAAAGGCGTGTATGCGATTTATTATCGAACTCTGAAAAAACTCAGACGTCATTGGAAGGAGATGCACAATTGATAGTTTTGAACAGCTATTAAAGGATGCGAAAGCAGGAGATAACAAAGCAATCACAGAACTCCTGAAAATGTATCATCCAATGCTTACAAAATATTCCATTATTAACGGAAAACTGGATGAAGATCTATATCAAGAACTTTGCATCACTTTGATAAAAGCAATAAGATTATTCCACATGTAAAAATGAGAGGAACCTGGATAATTGTTTCCGGGTTCCTCTCATTTTTTCTATTGATTTCTAACATCCTGGGAAAAGAAGCAGTCGAGTTTTTCAGAAGCATCAAATCATTCTTTACTATAGTAATGAATGTATACGTTGTAATCCCGGAACCGGGTGATCAGCCGAATCCAGATATACAAATGATCGGTCTCGGAATACAGGTTAAATTCCGTTGCCTCACTGATAGGCTGTGCATAGCGGCAGAACCGCTGCATGGTGTCCAGCGTCTTGAAGGCCGGCAGCTTGAACAGGGCGCTCTGAAACTCGTCAATCTCTTTCATCTGCTCCGGTGCTGACTTTTTTTCATTCCCGTCGTGCCAGGTCGTCCACCACCGGTATCCGTCATAGTCCGAGCGGGAGTAAGCCACCTCGCTGACAGGTCGCCTGGTGGCCTGCATGGGGGGAGTATAGGTGTCCTGGAATACTTCCTCAAATGTGCAGGAGGTCTTCAGATAGCAGACATGCCCTTTTTCAGATGCCGGAAGCCTGTTACACTTTACTGCATCCCATTCTTCTAGCGGAAGAGGGACATGAGCGGCGTCTTGGAGAGCTTCATCCATTCCACAAGCATTGCAGATATGAACATCTGCGTAACGACTAAGGGCGGTTGCCATCAGATGCGGAGCCAGCGGAGTGCCACACCGCTGGCATTTGGGAGGATCTGCGGCGACACCATCCGCATAGAGCTTTTTATCTTTGCGCCAGGCTGCTTCCAACAGCCCCTTGGGGTAGAGTAGGAGTTTCATTGTCAATTCCTCCTTTTTTGAGATTTATTTTTCTTTCCTGCCTGTTGGCGGATTTCTGCAGTTTCTCTGAAAGTCTGGATAAAGGGATTTTCGTGTCTTGTGTCACTCAGGCGCCGCCGAACTTCTGACCAAGGCTGATATACAGGAAGTTCCCCTTGATAAAACGAAAACAGGTTGGTGGCCATATCTTCTTTGCGGCGGTGAATATAATGTTGCACTGTTTGTGTTTCGCAGTTCATGATTGTGGTCCGTAGCATAATTCCGCGCTGCTCAAAAACATACCGCAGGCAGTGAGCCGGATCTTCGGCTTCAATCCATAACGGGAGCGTATCATTAGAGCCTTGGAGTTTTCGCCATCCTCTGTAATCCGTATAGTGAAAATGAGGAACATGATTTGCGAGCCGGCGGAGTGCCAAATACAAGCATTTGTATTGACGTCCAAGTTCTCCTTTCCATCGCCTGGAATAGTAGGTATAGCCCTCCAGGTCAAGTTTTTTAAGCTTTTTGCCATTAAAGAGATATTCCACATGATCCACTCCATTTTCAGAGCGAATTTGGCCTGTTGGTTCTCCTAGCCCGTTGCGTTTAATCCATGCATAAAACCGCTTGCCAGTGGTCTTCGTGTTGACAAAAGCACAGTCCTTTGGTCGCAGACCGCCCAGATTCGTGGTGAGAGTATCCCAGAATATCAACTGTCCGAAAGTTTCTTGATAAAGTTTAATGGCGAGGTTGCCTTCCGGGTAGGTGGCAACTTTAATGGTTATGGCATATTCTGTTCCTTTCATTTTGAATGGTATTGGCTGCATTGCTTTCCTCCAAGCAAAACCGGTGGGCTGCAAAAAGCAACCCGCCGGTCGTTGTGTTGTAGGACTGACTCCAAAGTGCAGGATAGGGGAGAGGCAGTCCCGTCGTCATTGTTATTTACGCGCTTTTTCCGCTTTTCTGTGAAGCAAGGTAAGAGGCGTACCCATCCGGATCAAGTTCTTGCAGCCGATCTGCACGGAAACGGTATTCCGGATACTCACAGAACCCGCTGCACTGTATGACACCGGTAGGAATTGCCAGCCCATTGCGGATGATCCAAATTGGAAAGTCGGGGTCCCCATTGGTGTCAATGAATGCACAGTCTTTCTGACGCTTGCCGTCCAGATTGACAGTCAAGGATGCCCACGGCTCAGGATGGCCGTCCTCCCAGATCACCATTTGAATTGCGAGGTTGCCATCGATATAAGAGGTAACCGTTAGCTGGATCTGATGGATTGAACCATACTTCTCATAGGGAAGAAAACTCTTGGGGCTCTCGGGTTCCAGAGATACGGATTGGTCAGCTTCGTCTACAGCATCGAGCGTCAGGCCTAATTCCCAACAGATTGCAAGAATATCGGCATAATCCACGCGATGGAAGGAGCGTTTGGCGTATTTGGGACGGAAAAGGAGTTGGCCGTTTTCAAGAAAAAATCTGCCCTCTTTCCCGCCGTAGGTATGGCGGTGTCCAGCCAGAAGATGCTGTATCTTTTTTGCATCTACCTCAATTTTTTTGCTGTCATACCAGGTGGAATACTGTACCGTTACATGCAGGTTAGGATGATCCTTGAAATATGTATTCAAAAATTGGAGCAGTCGCTCACAGAGATCTCTACGATGGGAAACGGTTTGACGCTCATTGAAAGTAAGGGTAAAATAGGAATAATCCCGACCAGACAATCCGCAGCTATACATAATGTTTGTAAAATCATTGCACCAGAAATAGAATTCCCATCTGTCACTGAGGTAGGGCGCTGGTTCATCCTCTGTGTAGCCGTAGCAAATGAAATTGTGAGCAATGGCACCCATGATCGGAGCCATCACCGCATTTCTGTGTTCAGCAGCTTGCCGGAGTTGAACGATATCCCTGATTCCGGCTGCATGGGCCATCCTGTTTTCTTCCTGCTGCGCTTCCGTATACAAGAACTGCAGGCGCAGAGAACAGATGTCTTCCATCGCGTATCCTTTGGTGATCCACTTTGCGCTGGATGGTTTCGCATAAGATGTGTCATGGTGTATGATCATACCCAAAGCCACTGGAACAGTAAAAAAGCTCCTCGGAAAAAGGTGCGGTTTTCTGTCTCTTTTCGGTTTTTGGTGCAAGTTTGAGCATATTTAGTCTAACATATTGAGATTTACGCCTCAAGAGCAGAACCGTGCCAATGATCTTCCAAATCTGTGCCAATTATTTTTTCTGTTTGTTTTCAACAGCCTTCAGATCAGGGAAAAATTGTTCCAGTACATCCAGACTGTCCTTAGAGGTATACCCCCACAGCACAGAACTGAGAGCCTCAATAGCCTCCCGCCGCTTACGGTAATAGGTGCGGAAGGAAATATCCCGGATATGAGGGCGCAGGTTCTCGATGATTTCCTCCACATTTTTCAGCTGCTGGGGGGAGAGGAAAGAGTAGTACAGAAGCCAGTAGTATGCTTCACCGTTCTTGTGCTTGGTACGAAGCAAATCGACTGCCGAATCCAGCAATTCCATCATTTTGTGGCTGCGCTCAATGCATTTGGCGTGATGTTCAATATCGCTGCCAGCCAGATCAGCGCCTGCCAGATAAACTGAATCTAAAAATTCCTCGATGGAAGTACCGTACTCGATCTCAAATTTGGTCCTGACATGCTGAACGGAAAGTTCCAGACTCCATACTACGTCACGATATTTTTTCAGCAGCTTCCAGGTGTCGTGATACAGCGGGTTTTGCGCAACATTTTTTTCGTCAAATTTCTTCATGGATGAGCCTCCTTATTCGTTTTCAAAAATGGGTTGAGAGTGAGTTCAAAATTTGCGGTCTGCCGGTTACCGCACAACACTGCCAAGCCTAGATGCAGAGTAGGCCGCTCGCGCGCATGGGGTAGTAATTCCTCCCGGCAGTCGCCGGATAAAGGATATAACTTGTAGCGAGAGAGGGAGCATCCAAAGCACGAAATCCCTTGTGCCATCAGGATTTGCGCCATTTTCTGAAGGATGATTTCAATGTGAGTTTTTGAAACGCTGGAGAGTTCGTCTGAAACGATGACCTCATGCTCCAT
>CALWKP010000163.1 GCA_944381295.1 uncultured Clostridia bacterium
GAGAATTTTTCTTCCCAAGAGTCGGCAGGCAACTGTTTCACAATGGAATCGATCTATGCGTTCATCCAGAATGTCCCATGGGAAAGATTGCGCTTTTTAGAACAGGGGATCACCTTGAATATGGCCATGGCGGAAGAAGGCTTCAGCGGTCGTTATGGCCTAGCGGTAGGTGCAGGATTATGGAAAGATATCGCCGGAGAAGAGGACCAGCAGGTGTACTGGAAAAAGGCGGTCTCGTATGCAGCTGCGGCATGTGATGCGCGGATGGATGGCTGTCCATTGCCTGTTATGAGTCTGGCAGGGAGTGGGAATATGGGGTTGACGGCTGGATTATCGGTCGACGTTATGGCGCGAGAGAGAAGGGACGATGAAGAAACAAGGCTGCGTGCGGTAGCCCTTAGTGAATTGGTGTCGATTCATATCAAGCGGCAATTAGGAAAGTTATCAGCATTATGCGGATGTGCGGTCGCATCCTCCGTTGGGGCAAGCTGTGCGTTAGTATATTTATGGGGAGGAACGTTTTTAGAGATAAAAAATGCGATCCGGCTGATGATAGCGGATATTTCAGGACTCATTTGTGATGGAGCGAAGCCGGGATGTGCATTGAAAATAGCGACATCCTTGCAGGCGGCTTATCAATGTGCTGTCCTGGCCATACAGCAGCGTTCGCCAACTGTCAGAGACGGTATTGTTGCAGAAAATGTAGAAGACAGTATTGCGCATTTAGCACAGCTTGGAAATTTGGGGATGCAGACAGCCGATCAAGTATTGCTGCAAATTCTGTTATCTCCGTCAAAATAAGACCGCTTTCCGGCAGAAAATTTTTATTTTCTGCCGGATTGTGGTATCCTAAAAGAAGATCTTACAAAGCCGGAAAGGAGGTAGCTGTTTGATGTTGCAGGTAGCAATCGTAGATGATGACGACGCCATTCGGGGAGAACTGGATCAGATGCTGGCACAACTTTGCGGAAAATGCAGTGTGATGCTCGAAGCAGAAGACGGTGATGAGGTGATAGGTTCTCCCTTGCTGCCCAATCTGGACTTGATCTTGACAGATATCAATATGCGCCGTGTGGATGGGATTCAATTGATCCGTTTTGTTAAAGAACGTTATCCTTCTATCGAGATTGTTGTCTTGAGCAATTATGATGATTTTTCCTTGGTGCGTGATGCGATGAAATATGGTGCGAGTGATTATCTCTTGAAATATCAGCTCTCCCAGGATGCTCTTGACACAATGCTGGAAGTATGCCGGCAAAAAAAGCGTCAGAATGGGACCCCTATCCAGGATAAGCAGATGCAGACAATGATTACCAGTCATTTGCTGCGTGATTTTGTGAACCGCAGGCTGGCATTTCCGGAACTTTTACAGCAGCTGAAGCTGACAGAACTGCCGCTGGAAACAATGAATGCGGCACTTTTTCTGATTTATACCCAGGAAACTCCGGATGCATTTTTTCGCTTTGCTCCTGGATTGCGGGAATATTTGCGGTATCAAGCTTACTGCTATTTTTGGGAATATCGTCCTGGATGTCTGGCGATTGTGACGTTTCGTCATCAGACGAGTGCGCAGCTTGCTGCTTCGGAAAACTATTTGTTTGCAATGGAGCTCTATCAGCAATTCCTTCCGAAATACCGGGACTTGGTTGTGATTTGCCGGAGTGAAACGTTAGTTTGTCCCTGTGATCTGCCCAGAGAAATGGACGCTTTGCTGGAATGTGGCTGCAATATCTTCTATTTGGGGACAGGGATGCTTTTGGACAGGAGCTATCTCCGGGAGTTTCGAACGATTGATCCGGATATCGTGAAAAAATTCCATCAGGACATTTTGAATACAGTACAGCGTCAGGATTTTGATGGATTCCTTGTGATGGGACGTCAGTTTTTGGATTATCTGCGCAGGGATAAATGTTATCCAGAGCAGGCAAAAGAGTTTTTGATAAGTGTTTTCCGGGAGCTTTATTTTTTGGAACCTACACCGCAGGAAGATGAATTTTTTCAAAAGGCAAAAAAGAAATTGCGGGAACATTTGTGTACGTTAGAGGAGGCATCCCTGCTGTTTGATGCATTTGCCCAGATGATGGAAGAGCAAAAAGTGCATCAGGAGCATAAGGCGATCCAGCAGGCGATCTTTTTGATTGAACAGGACTATGGGAAAGATCTAACGTTGGATCAGGCTGCCCAGGCATGTGGATATAATAAAAACTATTTTTGTAAATTGTTTAAAGAAACCTATGGATACAGTTTTGGGGAGTATCTCACCCGTTACCGCATGGAAAAAGCACAACAGCTCCTCAAAAACAAATTTCTTCCGGTGAATCAGGTCGCGCATCAGGTCGGGATGGAGTATCATCATTTTTGCAGAATTTTTAAAAGGTTTTATCAGTCTACACCGAGCACATGTAAACAGAAACAGGAGCCAAAACGATGAGGTGGATTACAAAATTTGGACTGAAAGGGAAGCTGTTTTTGATGCTGGTCGCTCTGGTGATCCTTCCCATGGTGCTCCTCAGTACGCTGGCATATTCTTTATCCGCGTCCTCTGTGGAAAAAAATATGGCCTATACGCTTACGTCGTCGGCGAAAGGAAAGATGACAGAAATCGATTATTTTTACGGGAATATCACCGATATCCTTACAACTACCGCGGGCTCGGTAGATATGCTGGATTTTTTCACCTATCAGGAAAGCGGCAGCACGAGTGATTTGTATACCCAGAGTGTATCCGGGCTATCTTCTAAATTTGATTATGTCCTTTTGTTGTATAATAATTATTTGGATTCTATTGCGGTCGTGCCTTATGACAGATCCTATTATCAAATGGTAAAGCGTTCTCCCAGTTCCAAATATTATGATCCCAACTTGTTTTCCCGTTCTGGGAACGAAATTGCACCCCCAAAAGTGAACGAACTGGGCATTGAGTGGCGGTTTTCCCGGGATTCTTCAGGTGATTACCTGGTTGGATCAGCCCATACCAGTATTTTTAGCGCCAGAAAAGATGCTTTTTTGGGCACATTGAGCTGTATCATCAATATGGATTATATCAACAATGCGGTAACTGCGCTGGCGACAGACGAGACGGTTGTCATCCTGACGGAAGCGGATGGTGCAGCGATCAGCAGCAGTACCTCGCAAGAGGAAACGGAAAAGTTTCTTTCCGGGATCCAGGGACTCTCCAGTTTGCCAGAAGGAACAACTGTTTATGTAGCGAATACCAGGTATTTATGGGTTGATGTCCCTTCGTCAGCTACCGGATGGCGTATGCATCTTTTTGCCCCATATGATATTTTTATGGGAGCTTTGCATACATTTCCATTTGTTATCTTTGTAGTAAGTATTCTTTATCTGGTTTATTCTTTGCTGCTTGCCAGATATATTTTCCGGGCGATTTATAAGCCGATCAAACGCCTTGCAAACGATATGAGCAATCTGACGTATGAGTCGATTGCCACACAGAACGAGCCCCGTGCAACGGATGAGCTGAAAGAACTGGAAATTGGATTCAATAAAATGAAAAGGGATATCACAGGGCTTATTGAGAATGTCCGGATAGAGCAGGAACAGAAAAAGGAAATGGAAATCCGTGCGCTTCAGGCGCAGATCATGCCTCATTTTCTTTATAATACGCTGAACAGTATCAAGTCGCTGATCAATATGGGGTGTACCAAAGACGCCTCTGAAATGATCGTAGCGTTTATTAACCTATTACGCATCAGTGTTAACAAGGCGGAAGAATGTATTTGTCTTTATGAGGAAATATCCTATCTTCAGCACTATATCCTGATTATGAACCATCGATATAATCAAGGCATACAGCTCCATATTGACATCGATGAAACGTTGCTGCGCTGTAAAATTCCTAAATTTATCCTTCAGCCGATCGTAGAAAACAGTATTATCCATGGATATGAACATTGGGAACAGGGGGAGCATGCCGCTATCGAGATTTCTGTTTATCCGCAGGGAAAGGATATTTTGATTACGATTGTCGATAACGGCAGGGGCATCACCCTAGAGGAGCTTGGCCGGTTAAACGAGGATAACAAGTCAAAAGAGCACCCCCATCATTTTTCCCATATTGGACTCGGAAATATTGCAGACCGCCTGCGATTATTGTATGGACAAGAATACAAAATCCATGTAGAATCACAAATAGGAAAAGGGACAAAAGTAACCGTTGTAATACCTAAAATGGTTTAAGTGGGATTTTTATAGGAGAAAGGATGATAGAAATGAACTATCGGAAATTGGGGAAGTGGGGCCTGAAAGTCAGCGAAGTTTCCCTGGGAAGCTGGATGACCCGCTTAAAGTCAGCGGAACAGATAACCCTGGCGGGCGATATCGTGCGTGCCGCCTATGAAAATGGAATCAATTTCTTTGATTGCGCCGATGCGTACAGCGCAGGAGAAGCAGAACGCTTCTTAGGAAAGTGCCTGGAAGAATACCGGCGCAGTTCTCTGGTGATTTCAAGCAAAGTGTATTTCCCCGTGGGAAAAGGTCCAAACGACAGAGGACTTTCCCGAAAACATATTTTTGAACAGGTCGATGTGTCGCTGAAAAACCTGCGTACAGATTATCTGGATTTGTATTTCTGCCATCGTTATGACGAAGAAACGCCGCTGGAAGAGACCCTGCGTGCGATGAGCGATCTGGTAACCCAAGGAAAGGTCCTTTACTATGGGGTAAGCGAATGGACCGCTCCCCAATTGTTGGAGGCTCTCAGGATCATAGAAAAAATGGACCTTCATCCGCTCAGTGTGATCCAGCCGCAGTATAATATGTTTGACCGGTATATTGAACAGCAGGAAATTACAGAGATCTGCAAAGCACATGGGATCGGGATCGTTGCATTCTCTCCGCTGTCCCAAGGACTTTTGACCGGGAAATACCGGAAAGGTCAGCAAATCCCGGAAGGCTCCCGGGCTACTCATCAAAGCGACAAACAGATCAATCAACTGCTCACCGAAGAAAACCTGGAGATCGTGGAAAAACTGTTGCCTGTTGCAGAAAGACTTGGATGTCGGCTTCCTGAGCTGGCTTTGGCTTGGGCGCTGCGGAACCCTGTTGTGAGCAGCGTGATTTGTGGAGCTTCTACGGTAC
>CALWKP010000164.1 GCA_944381295.1 uncultured Clostridia bacterium
AACCGCACCCGATGCCGAAAAATGGCTTTCTGGTGCGGTTTTTTATGGTGAACCATCGGGGATTCGAACCCCGGACACCCTGATTAAAAGTCAGGTGCTCTGCCAGCTGAGCTAATGATTCAAATGAACTTGAACAGCTTGTATATTATAGCAATTTATCCTCTTATTGTCAAGACAAAATTTAAATTTCTACAATATTTTTTCAAAAATTTCTTTCCTCTCAAAAACTCACCTCATCATATAAAATCACCTCCTTTAGTCTTTCCCATTTTTGCAAAACTTAGCAGACTTTTTCTTCTCCAATTGCAACAGTCCCTCTTTTCTTTCAATCCCCGCAGCATAGCCAGTGAGCGTTCCGTCTGCCCCAATAACTCGATGACAGGGAACTACAATCATCAACCGATTACGGTGATTTGCCATTCCGACAGCGCGGCACCCTTTTGGGCAGCCTATTGATTCCGCAATATCTCGATAAGTTTTGGTCTCCCCGTACGGAATTTCTATTAACGCTTTCCAAACACGTTGTTGAAAGTCCGTTCCCTTTTGTTTCAATGGAAGTACAAATTCCTGCCGCTGTCCCGAAAAATATTCCCGCAATTGCCGCACCGCTTCTTCCAAAACCTCATTTGTTCCCTCTTCTGTCCCCTCCGGTAACGGGACTTCTGTTGGCTCAAATAAGAGCTGGACGATCCACCCTTCCTGTTCTACAATACGAAGATTTCCCAGTGGGCTTTTTTCATAACAAACATGTGCCACCATAAATTTCCCCTTTCCCGCTCCAATCAGCCTTCTGGCATTTTCTTGAATCCCGCAGTTCCTTTTAGCAACATGCTCCGATATTTGTTCGGCGTCATCTTAAATACATCCGAAAAAGCACTGGAAAATTTACTCGCGTTCTGATATCCCATTTCCTGTGCGATCTCTCCTACCGGCCGTCCTGTCCTCAATAGCTTTGCTGCCGCTGCCATCCTCTGCTTCCTCTGATAGGAATACGGAGGTTCTCCATATACATCTTTAAAACATAACTTCAAAAAGGTTTTACTAATCCCGGAATCTCTTGCCAATATTTCCAATGGCACACGTTCCGATAAATTCTGAACTAACCGGTCCCGTACGCTTTCTATTGCGTCGACCTGTCCTTTCGTATAGTAACGCGGCTGTATTTCCTCTGCAAAAGTATGCCTGTCCAGCAGTTCTAAGAGATCCATCGTCACCAACCGAAACGTTCCCCTTCTCGTTCCCTTTCGCGCTTCAAAAAATCTCCGGAACAGCATCCCTGTTTCCGCCATTCCTCGTAAAATGATCCTTTTCTTGGCCGACAATTTATCTCCTAAAGGAGATAATCCTGGAACTTCGCCATCAAAAAATTGGTTGAGAGATTCCTTTGCCAACGACGGCTCTATCACTAATCCGCAGCCTTGGAAAAATCCTAACGGGAGCAGGATGTTTCTCGGCTTCTGCTCTACCGTACGGATCGATAGATCCCCTTCCTGCAAATAACAATATCCATATCCGTTATCCTCACAGCCGCACCTTCCCCTTTCGCAATAATCAATCTTGATTGCGCCAGGCCGTAAAGCTTCTGCCGAAAATCGATCCCCGTCAAAAATGTCATAGAATACCAAACGAACCCCCGGGAATACCGTATGGATCTCCATTTCTCCCTTCCCTTTTTCCCGGTCTATACAATATTTCCCTTCTACCCAATCAGGGGATTCTTTCCAACATTCCCGCAGAATCTCTTCATAAAAATAGCTTTCTTTTGGCATAGTTACCCCCTATTCTTACGAATTATCCCAATGCCGTATCCAGTACCATCATCACGAGGAATCCCCCGATCACACCAAGGGCCCCGATATTGGAATGCTCCCCCAGATGTGCTTCGGGAATTAATTCTTCCGCTACAACATATAACATCGCCCCTGCCGCAAACGACAACAGCCACGGCATAACTGGCGTAAGCATCCCGGCCATTAACACGGCCAATACGCCAAAAATCAATTCCACTGCGCCCGAAAAACTCCCATAAAGGAAAGCTTTCCACGCAGGGATTCCTTCTCTGCGCAAAGGCAAGGAAACGGCAGCACCTTCTGGAAAATTCTGAATCCCCATTCCTAAAGCAAGCGCAATTGCCGGAAAAAATGCAGTGGAATCTTCTGCATGCTGCGCTGCCAAGGCAAATGACAGTCCAACCGCCATTCCTTCCGGGATATTATGTAGCGTTACTGCCGACACTAACAAAGTCGTACGCCGCCAGGAAGATGGCATCCCTTCTGGGTTCTGCGCATCAGGATGCAAATGAGGAAGTAAGGTGTCTGCCAAGGCCATTGCCAGTGCACCAAGCGCCAAACCTCCTGCTGCCGGAATCCATCCAATCCCACCGGACGCCTGAGTTTCTTCGATTGCCGGAATCAACAGCGACCATACAGAAGCCGCTACCATTACCCCGGCGGCAAATCCCAAGAAAATCCGCTGCATCTCTGCGCCAGCTTTTTTTCGGAAAAAGAACACCACTGCCGCCCCTGCGGCTGTCATCAAAAAGGTAAAACCGGTCCCTGCCGCCGCCCATTGCAATGCATTCCACATAAAAAACCCTCCTAAAAGCTTTTTTGCTAAATTCTTGCTATTTCTGTATAAATTCTAAGGATACTCCATTCCGCCGCAAAAGTTAGCTTTAGCTAACCTATTCCCATCATAGCCTATTTCTCTCTTCTTGTCAATCGATTCCCTAAAAATCCTTATCATCAGCCTTCCTTTTCCGACAAAAAAGACAGCATCGCCTTTTTACAGACGATACTGCCTTCCTTTTTTGATTCTCTGTCTTTTTCTGGAAACAGCTTTTTCTATTTTTCCTTTTTAGCGGACCGATTTCACGCGAGAGAAGGTTGCTCTGCCATTCCAGATGCGTCGCATGGTTCAGCCTCCGGGTCCTCCCGGTACTGCGCCATATAAAGGTCGTAATAATACCCTTTCTTGGCCATCAATTCGTCATGCGAACCACATTCTTTGATTTCTCCCCCGTCTATGTACATAATCCTGGTACAACTGCGGATCGTTGATAGACGGTGCGCGATGATGAAAGAAGTCCGCCCTTGCAGCAGCAATTGAATCCCGCGCTGCAAAAGTTGTTCCGTCGAGGTATCGATCGAAGAAGTCGCTTCGTCCAGAACCAGAATCTTCGGGTCCGCTAACAGCGTCCGGGCAAATGCTATGAGCTGCTTTTGTCCTTGAGATAACCCTCCGCCACGTTCTTTGACTTCCGTTTCATAACCATACGGTAATTTCTGAATAAATTCATCTGCACAAAGCAACTTGGCTACTTGTACGATTTCCTCTTTTGTCGCATCCAGCTTCCCGTAACGGATATTATCCGCTATCGTCCCGGAAAATACAAAGCTATCCTGCAACATAATCCCCATCTGGCTCCGCAGGGAATGTAAGGTAACGTCCATTACACTGTGACCGTCAATAGAAACCGTACCTTCCTCAATGTTGTAAAAACGGCTGATTAAATTCACGATCGTCGTCTTTCCCGCTCCGGTCGGACCTACCAACGCGATGCTTTCTCCCGGTTCCGCGGAAAAATTGATATCATGCAAAATCAGTTGTCCTGGCTCGTAGCCGAAATTCACATGCTCAAATGCTACCTTCCCAGTAATCGGCGGCAGTTCCACTGCTCCCGGACGGTTCTCAATCACTGGAGGTTCATTCATGGTTTCAAAAATGCGCTCCAGATAGGCCATTGCATCGACAAATTTGTTATAAATATTTGCCAGGTTTACAATCGGCTGCCAGAACCGGGAAGAATACATTCCCATCGTCAGCAGCACGCCAAAC
>CALWKP010000165.1 GCA_944381295.1 uncultured Clostridia bacterium
CTGTCCCAGGGTGTAGTCCCAGATTGCTTTGTACTGATATTCGTACATCCCCGGCTTCGACGCATGCATCATCGCTTTGATACCCGCTGTCGTAATGTCTTCGGCAACCTTCATGGCTTCGATCTCGCACGGTTGCTTGATCGTACGCAATGCACGGATGTCATTGTTGACGCTCTTCAGCTCCAGGAACGGGTACACGTTCTGTACCTGCTTGCCGAGCTTGTATGCTTCGCTGTCCGGTTCATCTGCGGTCAGGCGGTTGAAATCCAAATAGACTGTCCCGTAGTTTCCCGAAATGCACATCTTATGGAAATCAGCCGCAAATGCATCGACGTATTTGGTGTTGGCAATACCGGAAATTTCGTCTACTTCCCATGGCTTAATGCGTGCCCCGGTCCATTTTTCCGCATGGTCGTCAGGCGGCAGCAGATACAAGGTTTCCTTGACGTCGCTGTCGGAGATTTCTGCTACCAGGATCAACCCTTCTTTTTTCAGGCCGGTCAGATAGAGGAAATCCCTGTCCACCCAGAACGGATAGTATTCATCACCGGTCTTGCGCTTTAATACGCCGGAGAATAATACTACGACGGAATTCTTTTTTAACTTGTCATACAATCTGGTGCGGTTTCCAAGATGGAATTCTCTTGTCATGCTAATACCTCCTAAAGCTGCCGGATAACCGCGAAACAAGGCTGGTCCCGGCAAGCAAAATATACAGATTTGTTAGAACGCTATTTTCCAGCACAGGGCTGCAAGAGGGACAAGTCCAACTCTGCCCCTTCCCGCAGGAATAACGGCATCCATTCCAGCGGGGCTTCTGCTAAAATCGTTTGCCCGCCCCGATACTGTGTCCCGGTACGTACATCGGTCCAGGTGCAGCCGGACGGAAGATATACTTCCCGCTGACGCTGGCCGCAGGTCGCGACAGGGCATGCCATCAAATCGGGGCCGAACATGTATTGGTTATCGATATGGAAACAAGGTTCCTCTTCAAAATCGTAGAACAGCGGGCGCATCACAGGGGTCCCCTGCGCAGATGCCAAATCCATCTGCTGCATGATATGGGGACGCAGGCGTTCCCGCAGCTGAATGTAGGACTCCATAATCCCACAGGCTTCTTCACCATAGCTCCAGATCTCGTTGGGGCCGCCGCTGTAACAATAGCTGTCCATATCCTCGGAGGAAACTTTGGGACGGTCCGGCTTATAACGGAATCCGTGCATCCGGAACACCGGGCAGAACGCTCCAAACTGGAACCACCGGACCATGCATTCCCGGTAATCAGGATCGTTAGGATCACCGCCGTGGAATCCGCCGATATCGGTGGTCCACCATGGAATACCGCAAAGCGAAACATGAAGTCCGGTCTTGATCTGGCGGCGGAGACTTGCAAAATCAGCCATGATATCGCCCGACCAGAGGACGACCCCGAATTTCTGGCTGCCGGTAAACGCACACCGAATGAGATTCAGGACTTCCGATTGTCCCGACTGCTGGAGGCCATCATAAAAATTTTTCGCGTAATAATAGGGATAAAGGTTGGAAACCTCGATACCATTGCCGAGGTAATACCTTAAATTATCGTAATCGTACGGTGCGATTTCCGGTTCGGCTTCGTCGAGCCAGAAATTTTCAATGCCGTAACGCATGTAATTGGCGCGTGCTTTTTGAAACACAAAGTTTCCCGCTTCGGGATTCATTGCGTCATAATAGGTTTCCGGACCGCGGCAGTAAACCAAAGTACCAGGGCCTCGTTCCGTGCGGATAAGCATATTTTTATCGCGCATTTCGCGGTAATTCTCGCTGCGGGGGTCTACTGTGGGCCAAATCGAAACCAGCAGCTTGATGCCCATCCCGCGGAGTTCCTCCACCATTGCCTGGGGGTCTGGCCAATATTTTGGGTCGAATTTCCATTCACCCTGCTGCGGCCAGTGGAAATAATCGCAGACGATCATCGAGAGTGGAATCCCGCGGCGATGGTATTCGCGTGCGACTTCCAGCAATTCCTCCTGCGTTTCATAGCGCAGTTTGGACTGCCACAACCCCGATGCCCATGCAGGGAATGGGGGAGCATATCCCGTCAGTGCGGAATACCGCTCTACCACTTCGGCAATGGAATCTCCGGAAAGCACTAGGTAATCCATTTGACGGCATCCATAGGCGACCCACTTGGTCCGCGATGTACCAAATTCGGCACGCCCAATCCCTGGGTTGTTCCACAGGAACCCGTATCCTCTGGACGATACGGCAAATGGGATCGTCGATTTGGTGTTCTGCTGGCACAGGTCGATAACTGCGCCCTTTAAATCAAAGAGGTCATGGGCCTCCTGGCCCATCCCGTAGAAATGTTCGTCTTCCTGCGGGAAAAATTGGGTCTCCATGTGGAACAGGCCGCCGCCCCGGCAGCGATAAGTGCGTCCGGGCATGTCGCGCTCGGGCGTCCACAGTTCCTGTAACAGCAGGGAACCGTCCGGCTTGAGAAAACGGAGCTGTCCACCTTCGGTAAGCTCCGCCGTGATTTTGCCATTTGTCAATCGGGCGACCCCATCGTCCAGCGACACTGTACAAGAGGATTCCGCAGGGGGGAGGAGAGTCCAATTGTTTTCTTCCCATGCGCATCCCGGTACAGCACGTACGCGGATAACATTGGGGCCATAAGGTTCCAACAAGAGGTTTTCGCCTTCCCGACAGAAAAACAGTTTTTGTCCCTGTATCTCTAACAAGGAAACTCCTCCTATTCAGAAAATACGCTCCCAATCGGAAACTCCTGACAAAAAAGAGAAATCGGAGAAACGCAGCAACGCTAAAAAATGGAAGCGGAATCAATCGCATGATTGTGAAATATATTTCACAATTAAAAAATATAGTTGATAAGGTTACGGGAATTCTGGTGCTTCTTCATCCTCATTTTAGCAATTGACCTGTGTATAGTCAATAGTTTTTCGGCGATAAATAAATTTTTTCTATAAGATCGGATATTTTTGAAATGCCACTGTTTATGCTTGAATTCAACCATGTGAAATATTTCACAAATGTGAAATTTTCTGAGGGCTTTCTGTACCGGTTGCCTTTTCCATAATATAGAAAAAGAAACCTGCTGCATGGCAGGTCCCTTCCTTTTCTCTGAATTTACATATAATCCGCTGTTGTGTTGGAGCGGAACGGGTTCGGGTAATTGATATACAACATCTTTGCCACTTTATTTGTTTCATTGGTCCAGTTGTGCGGCAGACTTGAGTCGATCTGCATACTGTTGCCCGGATAGAGCACATACTTGGAACCATTTAAATAGACCGTTACGATGCCTTCCAGCACATAGACGAATTCTTCTCCGTAATGGGTATATAATTCCGGCTCGTTTTCATCCTGGCTGCCGAACGGCATCAACAGGAAGATCCGCGGCAGAAAATCATAGTTCATCACATTGTGGCTTAATGTCGCCTGGAGGATCTGGTCGTTGACCGGGGTGAATTTCTGCTCAAAATCGTGGACAACCGGATCTACATCCACCGACGAAACTTCATCGAAAAAGCTCGAGAGTGTTGTGCCGAGACATTTCGAAATTTTTGCGAGGGAATCAATCGCCACGGAGGAAATCCCGCGTTCTACCTGCGAAAGGAATCCCATAGACAACCCGGTTTCTTCCGAAACCTGCTTCAAAGTATACTGTTTTGCGGTGCGCAGTGATTTAATCCGTGCTCCGATCGCTTTATTCGGGTCCATGTGATTCCTACCTTTCTGAGTGTTCTCCCTATTAAGTAAGGATAACAGACCGGAAAAGCAATGTCAAGAAGAGCTTTGTTTCACAAATGTGAAATAATTTTTTAGTAATATTCATGAATATAGATAATAAATTCTGTAACTTCTTGAATTATTCAGCCAATTATTATGAATTAAGAATTGTTTTTACAAAAATATATCATAATAATGAATTTACTTTCACAGAAACTATTGACTTTTCATGCAAATCGGTTCATAATGAATTTGCAATAAAAAGGATTTTCTTGCCTGGATGCTTCTGTACAATGATCCTAATCTTGGAAAGGTGCTGATACGATGAGGATTCGCAAAACATTTCATACCATAGATACCCATACGGGCGGCGAACCTACCCGTAATGTGGTGGGCGGCCTCCCTAATATCCCCGGCGCCACGATGAAGGAACGCATGGTCTATATGATGGAACATCAGGATTGGATCAGGCAGCTCCTCACCTATGAGCCCCGCGGAAATGATGTGATGTCTGGTACCATTATCACCCCGCCGTGTTCCCCCGAAGCCGATGTCGGCGTCCTCTATTTTGAAGTCGGCGGATGGATGCCTATGTGCGGCCATGATACCATCGGCGTCTCTACCGCTTTGGTCGAATCCGGTATGGTCGAAGTCAAAGAACCGATCACCGAGATCACCCTCGACACCCCTGCGGGCCTTGTCCGCGTCAAGGTCGAGGTCGAAAATGGCTCCGCCAAAAGCGTCACCTTCGTCAATGCGCCTGCCTTTATCATGGCAAAGGATGCCGTCCTCAAAACAGAACGTTTCGGCGACCTTTCCCTCGATATCGCTTACGGCGGCAATATCTATGCGATTCTGCCCGCTTCCTCTGTCGGACTGACGATCGCACCCGAACATGCTGCCGAGATCATCCGGACCGGCAACGAGCTGAAAAAAGCGATCAATGAGCAGATCAAGGTCTGCCATCCGGAGCTTCCTTTTGAAGATCATGTCACCCATGTGGAATTTTATATGCCATCCCCCACCGAGGAAGGCGTCACCCGCAACGCGGTGGTGATCCCGCCCGGAGCCATCGACCGTTCCCCCTGCGGCACCGGTACGTCCGCAAAATTGGCGGTCCTGGCGGGCCATGGCAAAATAAAACCCGGTGAGTCGTTCATCCACGAGAGCATCATCGGCAGCAGATTCGTTTGTACTTATGCAGGCGACGCCCAGGTCGCGGGAATCCCCGCTGTGATTCCTCAAGTCACCGGCAGGGCTTGGGTAACCGGAATCCATACTTATATGCTGGATCCCGATGATCCATTCCCCATGGGCTTCCAGCTTTAATATACCAAGGAGGAGATCGATGTTATGGATATGCGTGTACAGCACCATCCGATTTTAGGCGATGCCGAACCGGTCAGGATGGTCAAAATCACCGTTGACGGTGTGGAGTACGAAGCAAGAGAAGGCGAAGTCATTGCGGCTGTGCTGATGGCCAACGGCATCAAGACACACCGCCATACTACTTACAAGCATGAGCCGCGCGGCATTTATTGCGGCATCGGCCAGTGCACCGACTGCGTAATGACGGTAAACGGTCAGCCAAATGTCCGTACCTGTATCACTCCTGTTGAGGACGGCATGGTTGTCGAAACGCAAGACGGGTTTGGAAAGCGGGGAGGTACAAAATGACAAAACGCGAAGTGGTTGTGGTCGGCGGAGGTCCTGCCGGACTTGCCGCGGCCATCGAAGCAGCAAGGCTTGGCGCCAAGGTCCTGGTGATCGACGAGAATAAACGTCCCGGCGGCCAGCTCTTTAAACAGATCCATAAGTTTTTTGGTTCCCGTGCCCATAATGCGGGTATCCGCGGAATCGATATCGGCAAGCAGCTCCTCAAAGATACCGAGGAAGCTGGCGTCGAAGTCTGGCTCGACAGCGCTGTTGTCGGTGTGTTCTCCGATAACCGTGTTGCGGTCCTGCGCAATCAGGTCACGGAGATCGTCCAGGCCGAAAAAATCCTGCTCTGCACCGGCGGTTCCGAAAACGCTCTCCGGTTCCCGGGCTGGACCCTGCCTGGCGTCATGGGCGCCGGCGCTGCTCAGACGATGATCAACGTCAACCGTGTTCTCCCCGGCAAACGCATTTTGATGGTCGGTTCCGGTAACGTCGGCGTCATCGTCGCTTATCAGCTCATGCAGGCCGGCGCACAGGTCGTCGGTATCGTCGAAGGCATGCCGAAGATCGGCGCATACGGCGTCCATGCGGCAAAAGTCCGCCGCGCTGGAGTACCGTTCTTCCTCGGACATACCATCGTTCAGGCGATCGGTGACGACAGGGTGCGTCAAGCGATCATCGGCGAGTTCAAGGATGGCCAAATCGTCCCGAACAGCGAAAAAATCGTCGATGTGGACGTCATCTGCATGGCGGTCGGTCTCCGTCCGCTCACCGAACTGGCTTGGATGGCTGGCGTCAAACATGACTTTATCCCGGAACTCGGCGGTTGGATGCCGTTACATGATGAAAATATGGAAAGTTCCGTCAAAGGAATCTACGTGGCGGGCGATATCGCCGGCGTAGAAGAAGCCAATACCGCAATGGACGAAGGACGTCTGGCAGGTGTTGCGATCGCGCAGTCCCTCGGCTGCACCAGCGACGAGGTTGCCGAAGCAAAGAAAGCGGAAATCCGCGACAGGCTTACCGCCCTGCGTCAGGGACCGTTCGGAGAACGCAGGTTGGCTGCTAAACAGCGTATTGTTGAAAAAGGGGTGAACTGACCGATGGCTCAAAGTATTCTTCAAAATGGATTCCCGTCGCTGGAAGAAATCCGTGCGGCTAACGGTTGGCCGAGCGAAGAAAGATTCGCAAAAGGCCCGGTGGCCATCGCGGAATGCGTACAGGAAATTCCGTGCAACCCGTGTGAAGCGGCTTGCCCGTCGCACGCAATCCAGGTGGGCAACCCGATCACCAATAATCCTCAT
>CALWKP010000166.1 GCA_944381295.1 uncultured Clostridia bacterium
AGTGGGCCATTGCAAAGCCAAAGAATTAAGCCATTTTTCCGCTTGCTGAAAGAATTCAGGGATTTGCTTGGCCAGGTCTTATCGATTCCCAGTTTTCCGGGACGCACCGCTCGGGCAAGCCCCTGCACCGGGTCATCGCTGTCGGTATGCAGCACCATTTCCAGCCCTTCCTGAGGAGCCAATGCAAACAAGGCGTTGGCGAACAATATCCGTTCTCCATCCTTATGAAGGTATAATGCCAACATTCTTTCCATTGGTTCCGTCCAACGGCCAGTTAGGTAATAAACGGACGCCGGACCGGTAATAATGATTTGGTCAAGAGAATGACGCCGCATAGCATCCATGACACGCTGTATCCGTTTTTCATTCATATAGGAAAACCTCCTGTTCTATCAAAGTATCTTTGGAATCCATTGTAACATAACCACTCATTTTCTTCTAGTATCGTTTTCAAATTTTACTGGACATCGGCTATACGCTAGAGTACAATGAAAGCAGTAACGGCATAAAGGGGGAGTTTTTTTTGGAATGGAACCGTAAAAACATCAAAACCGTTGCTTTATTGATTGCCGGAGGCATTTTCTTTTACTGGCTCCTACAAAATTTTGCTGTGGCCGGGCTGATTATCAACACTATCTTGGGATTGCTTGCTCCGTTTATATTTGGCCTTATGATCGCTTTTGTACTAAACGTTCCCATGCGTGCCATCGAAAACACGCTATTTGGCCGTGCCAAAGCTAGTGGTAAGAAAAATTTCCTCTTAAAAATCAGCCGCCCGATCAGTTTTCTTCTCACTCTTCTTTGTTTGTTAGCCGCTTTGGCCCTCCTGCTGTTCATTGTCATCCCCGAAATTGGAAGGACCTTTGAACTTCTCAGCCCAAGAATCCCTGAATTCTTTCAGCAAGCGGAAAAATGGCTTAATTCTTTGGCTTTGCAATGGCCCACTCTTTCCGAGTATCTTGTTAATCTCGAGCTGGATTGGCAAAAAATCTGGGAAAATCTGTTTGCATTTCTTCAAAACGGTGCAACCAGTATTCTCAGTTCCACCATGGGGATTGCTACTTCTGTTTTCAACGGGATTTTCAATTTCTTTATGGGCGTTATTTTCGCCGTGTATATCCTTCTTCAAAAGGAAAAATTGGGTATCCAAGCCCGCAAAGTTCTTTATGCTTATCTTCCTGAAAAAAAAGCGGACTCTATTATCGACGTTTGTTCCTTGTCCCATTATATTTTTTCCAAGTTCATTTCCGGACAGTGTTTGGAAGCTTGTATCTTAGGGATGCTTTTCTTTATCACGATGACGATCTTCCGTTTCCCTTATGCCATGATGATTTCTGTACTGATTGCATTCATGGCGCTGATTCCTGTTTTTGGAGCCTTTATCGGATGCGTTGTCGGTACGTTTATGATCTTGATCTCTGACCCGATTCAGGCATTCTGGTTCCTTGTGATGTTCCTGATTATCCAGCAGATTGAGGGAAACCTTATTTATCCCCGCGTTGTCGGAAATTCCATCGGACTTCCTGCTATGTGGGTGCTCTTCGCTGTCCTTGTTGGCGGCAGTATCATGGGATTGCCCGGTGTACTCCTCGGTGTACCGCTTTGTTCCGTCATTTATTCGCTGGTCAAACGTTCCGCGAACCGTCAACTTAATAAAAAGCGTATTCCTGTGCAAAAATTCACGGGCGACTAACTTCTCTTTTCTCCGGAAAAAACTGACAGCTTTCTCCGCCGGATTCGAGTTGATTTTCCCTGTGGGATTTGCTACAATAAATACGCACATGAATAGAGTCTCTCCACGTGGGAGACTCTTTGCTGATCGACTATTCAAAGGCTTTTGTCGATCATCCGGTTTGGTTTGTATCAAGGAGGAGTCATTTTGTTGGAAATTAAAGACCAGCAGGGTTTTTTAGACTGTGTGAGCGATCTTTTAAGTGATCCCAGTGTGCAGTCTATGGAGCATTTGTCGCAACATGTGGATGTTAGCTGTCTGCAGCACAGTATTTTTGTTTCCTATGTTAGTTATCGCGCTTGTAAAGCCTTAGGCTGGAATTATGAGGAAGCTGCCCGCGGCGGTTTGCTTCATGACTTGTTTCTGTACGACTGGCGTACAGAACCTCATGAGGGATTACACGGATTTTCTCACCCCAAAGCTGCGCTAAAAAATGCAGAAGAGAGATTTTCTTTGACTGACCGTGAAAAAGATATTATTGTGAAGCATATGTGGCCTCTTACCCTGCGCCCTCCCCGTTTCAGGGAATCTTTCATTGTCAGTGGGGCGGATAAAGTGTGTGCATTGGCTGAAATGTTTCATATCTATCACGCAATTAAATTTGCTGCTAAGTTAAAGCTTTCCCCTGCTTAACCTGAAAAAGTTACCGGGTCACGGAGTTTTCGCTCCATGGCCCGGTATTTTTTATCCCAAATCCTCTTTCAGCCGCTCGACCGATATTTACGACCAAAACCAATAAACTGACAAATTTCGGTAAGAATTTTCCCTTAATGATACATCTCCATATACTCGCCGTGCGCCTCGATCAACTCGTCGCACATGGCAACAATCTCATCCATAGAAAGTTCCCCTGCTGTATGCGGGTCCAGCATTGCCGCACGATAAATATCTTCTTTTTTCCGCGTCCGAGCTGCTTCAATCGTCATGAGCTGCACATTGATATTCGTCATATTGAATCCTGCCAGCTGCACCGGCAAACGTCCGACATAACATGGATGAATCCCATTCCCATCGATCAAGCATGGAACTTCCACACACGCTTCCTCCGGAAGGTTTTCAATCAGGCCATGATTGATGACATTCCCGCCAATTTTATAGGGAGTACCTGTCAAAAGCGCATCCATAATATAGGACGCATATTCCTTGCTGCGTTCATGGGTAGCTTCCCCGTTTTTCAGGATTCCATCCCGTTCTGCTTCCCATCCCGCAATTTGATTGACGCACCGGCGCGGATATTCATCCAGCGGGATTTGATACCGCTCAATCAATTCCGGATGATCCGCCTTGATAAACAATGGATTGTATTCCGCGTTGTGTTCGCTGGATTCCGTACAATAGTACCCCAACCTGCGGATATACTCGTAACGCACCATGTCGTCATGCTTTTCTGTATCATTTTTATGCGCCGCACGCCGGCGGATCTCCGGATAAAGGTCATTTCCTTCCTTATCCGTGATTTCCAACAGCCATGCCATATGGTTGATCCCTGCGATCAGCTCACGACGTCCCTCCAGCTTCTCTTCCATACCAAGGCCTTTCAGCAAGGTCTGCGAGCAGATCTGCACACTATGACACAGGCCCACAGTTTTGATCCTGGTATACCTTTGCAAATACCCTGTAAGGATTGCCATTGGATTGGTATAATTCAGGAAGAATGCTCCTGGGCATACTTCTTCCATATCCCGTGCAAAGGCTTCCATCACCGGGATCGTCCGTAATCCGCGCATAATGCCGCCAATCCCGAGAGTATCCCCGATCGTCTGGCGCAGCCCATACTTTTTCGGGATTTCAAAATCCGTCACCGTACAGGGCTCATAACCGCCTACCTGAATTGCATTCACCACAAAATCTGCGCCGCGCAGCGCTTCTTTGCGGTTTTCCTCCCCCAAATACGTTTTGATCCTCGCTCTGGAATCATTAATATTTTTGTTGACTGCTTCCAGAATCACTCTGGATTCTTCCAGGCGTTTTCCATCAATGTCGTACAGCGCAATTTCCGAATCCCGCAACGACGGTGTACACATGCAGTCCCCGATCACATTCCTGGCAAATACGGTACTGCCTGCTCCCATGAATGTAATTTTTGGCATAAAAATCCCCCTGTCTTTTCCTTTACACTTGTCTGTGCTCATGATTTTCCTTATAATAAAATCAAATGCGCCTCTTCTTTCTTTCCGGAGTTACTTTCGGAATCTGACCCTATTATACCGCGCTGAGTTACAGGATTACTATGGCGCATGTTTCTAATAATTGTAGAAATGTTGTTTATTAGAAAGAAGGAATTTTATGCATCCCTGCGATTCTGATGTTTCTTTGCGCTTATATTTTTTTGGTTCTGAAAAATGCAGCCCTGGTCATTCTTTTGGTCCCTTCATTCGGGAGCATTTCCTCATCCATATCATTTTATCCGGACAGGGAACCTATCATGCCGCCGGAAAAACATTCCATCTTTCCGGCGGTGACGGTTTTCTGATTCTGCCGGATGAAGTGACACTCTATCAAGCCGACCTCGACAATCCCTGGGAATACGCCTGGCTTGGTTTCAACGGCCGTGATGTTCCCGATATCCTGAACCACTGTGGGCTCGACAGCCAAATTTGCTCCGACTCCTGTCGTCTTACCTTCCACTGTGATTCTCCTCTGCTGATTCCGCTGTTGCGTTCCCTCTGCCTAGAGTCCCGCCAAATCAACGAATATGAAAAACTGGGATATCTCTATCGTTTTTTTGCGTTACTTTCCGGCGGGGAGTCCTCTTCGTTTACCCCGTCCGGCCAATATCTGGAAAAGGCTGCCGAATTTCTGCGCAACCATTACGACAGCGATTTGAAAATCTCACAAGTTGCGGATTATATTGGAATCGATCGGACTTATCTTTACCGCCTCTTCATGGAAGGTTTTGGGATTTCTCCCCAAAGGTATCTCATTGACTACCGCGTAAAAATGGCGGAAGAACTTTTACGGAAATCAGAATATTCTATTGCCCAAATCGCTGCCGGGTGCGGGTTTTATGACAGCTCTTCTTTCACCAGGCTCTTCCGCGAACGCGTGGGCATGACTCCCGGACAATATCGGCGTTCCTAATAAATGGTTATTCTCCAAAGCCTTTATCAAAGCAATGTCCCTCAGGTATTCGATAAAGTCCATCAGAAGAAAAAGCACAAAACTGTTTTTGCAATTTGAAATTTTTGCCTACCCTTTTTATAGGATATCGTGCGTCAGTGGAACACGAACAAGTCACCGACCGGAGAAAAAACTGGCTATCTGCCTGTTTTTGAGACTTTTCTTACACTGTCTTTTCTCAGGATTTACCGTTGACCTTCCTGGAATTCTTTGACCGCTTCATACATCGCTATCAAATTTTCCACCGGTGTTTTAGCCACTACATTGTGAATCGGTGCAAAAACGTACCCACCACCCTGCGACAAAATTTCCAGACGTTCCAGCACCTGACTGCGTACTTCTTCCGGCGTTCCAAACGGCAAAACTTTTTGGGTATCGATTCCTCCACCCCAAAACACCAATTTTTTTCCGTATTTTTCTTTTAACATACGGGCATCCATCCCTTTGGCCGACAGCTGGATCGGGTTCAGAATATCTACCCCCATCTCAACAAAATCGTCCAGATACTCCACGATACTTCCACAACAATGATAAAATGTCTTCCACGATGTATGTTGATGCACCCAATCATTGATTTTCTGATAAAAAGGTCGATAAAGTTCCCGGAAAACTTCTGTCCGGAAGAAAGTCCCGTTTTGCGTTCCGAAATCCGTTCCGCTGATCCAGACGATCTGAATGCGGTCTCCTACCGCTTCCCGATAAATCTCCAAGTTTTTCAGCATTACTTCTGTCTGCATGGAAAAAACTTCTTTCAGGTAGTCCGGGTATAATAGATGTGCCATCAGCCAATCTTCAAAACGACGGATCCCTTTGGGTTCCCGGACATGCGGTCCCGGAACCAATGCGCTGTCGCCTAGTCCTCCTCCGCCAAGGTTCCCAATCACCGCCTGAGATGTCCCTTCATACAGCTCTTTCGATCTCTTTTCCAGATAGCGTGCCGTTTCGTCCGTCATGACCGCAAAATCTTTTTCAAAATCCTGCTTTGGCGTCAATGCGTCTTCGTCAAACTCCTGAGACCGGTCAAGATTGTCAAAAAAGTATCCGCTTGCCGGCATCTTTGCACAAGGCGGATAGCGCCTGTCTCCGCAAGCATACAGCAGCACGGAACCATCCGGTTCTTCGTCGTATTCCGTCGCCTCTGGGATCACCACAGGCGTCCCATCTCTCATTTGGAACGGTTTGGCCCCTCCCGTCGGAATCCCGAACATATTGAACGGGTTGTCCAGTCCTACCACATCCGCTCCCGCGTATTTCATCAAGTCTTCGTCGATTTTCCCCAACATCTGGAACATTTCTGAGATTTCTATCGGTTTTTCCGGAAATCCCAAAGCCTTCCTCAAACGGTAAACTGTGCTTGCGCTCATTCCTGTTTGTCCTGTTGCCCCCAGATCTACTGGCACACGATCCGGCTCCCGATGATTGATCGCTTCCAATACTCGCTCCCTTGAAGTCATTTTTCCCACTCCTTCGTTATCATGATCAGAGATATCTTTCTCCATAGTTTCATGGTATCACAAAATCTTCAATTCGCGTTTTTGGAATTTGCTTTGTTCTTTTGAAAACTTGCTCTTCTTTTCCCCTCTATACTCCCGCAGGCATCCGTGATAAAATGGATATAATTTCCGTAACCTTTTCAAATCATCCCCTGAAGGAGGGTCCCTCTATGATTCCCGACGATACCGGTACCTTACCTGGTTCCCAGATTTATTTCCATACCGCCAGCAATCTGGCAAAGCAATTATATCTCTATCCCACCTATATTGGGCATTTTTTCTGTGATTCCCGATACTCGATCAGCCGCAAGCGTTTTGACAGTTTCCTGCTGCTCTATATCACTGATGGCAGCGGATTTGTCGAGTCCGGAGGTCGGCGTTTTCCTGTCCGCCAAGGAGACATTGTTCTCATCGACTGTTATCTGCCTCACCGGTATTTTACACTGTCTGGATGGGAAATTCTTTGGGTTCATTTTGACGGCGTTATGGCCCGCGGATTTTTTGACCTACTAACTCGGAATGGACTTTTGCTTCGACTGGAGGACCACTATGCAGTAATGCGTGGACTGCGCAGGCTGGTCCGTTCCTTCGATGAGAAGGAACAGTTTCCCGAAGCTTTACTTTCCAAGTATCTGAACGATATTTTTACCGCCTTGATTCTCTCCTCTGACCGTCGCGCGGAAATCTCGCAGCGGCCTTCCGCAATCGATGAATCCATCCAGTACATTTCTGAACATCTTTCCGAAGAAATTTCTTTGGAACTGCTGGCATCTCAGGCGCATCTCAGCCCCTTTTACTTTTCCCGTCTATTCAAACACGAAACCGGTTTT
>CALWKP010000167.1 GCA_944381295.1 uncultured Clostridia bacterium
CAGGATAGAAAACAAAGTAGTCACTGCCACGATTTTGGAAGCGAGTTTCGCATGAGGATTATGTACCATCACCGAAAACAGCACCGTGTTGGCCGCCGCAGGCATCCCGGAAACCAACGCACATGCGCAATAAATCACGGGATCGATTCGGAACGGATACAGCAACACTAAAAACAGCGCTGGAGAAACCAGCAGCCGAAACGCAGATACGCTGAAGATCTCGCGTTCTGAAAAGAATTCCTTCCAGGGGATCCGCGCAATATAGGTGCCGATGACCAGCATGGATAATGGGGTATTCAAAGCGGAAAAAGAATCGATCACCGTAAGCGGGATTTCCGGAAGATGAACTCCTAGCAAAAACAAGGGAAGTCCTACCGCTAACCCAATGGTCCCGGGATTTACCAGGGCTTTTTTTAAGATTCCGCCGCGTTCTCCGGTGAGCGAGAGATACCCATGGGTCCAGGTAAAGAGATTGAACACCACGACATAGATCGACGCATAAGGAACCGCACTTTCTCCCAGAACTGCTTCTACCACAGGAATCCCCATAAAGCCGGTGTTACTATACACCACTGCATAGCGCAGCAGTTTTTTCCGTTTTTCCGGTTTCTTGCGATAAAGCAGCAGGCTTAGGGCAATCGGACCCAAATGTCCCACACAGGCCGCTATGGTGCAGACCGCAAGTTTTTGAAGATTTAATCCGCTGCCTTCAATTTGAAACGCAGAAATAATTACGCAGGGCGTTGCCACATAAATCAGGATATTGGTTAATTGCGAAGCCCCGCGGGAAGTCACCATACCGTGCTGGAAACAGAAATACCCGGCGGCAATCATGAGGAACAGGACAAGCACCTTTCCCGCGACGGCAAAAAACGCAGCCAACATCAGCCGTTGTCGCCCCCGTTATTGGAATCATTCTTATCTTTTGCCTTGGAACTGCCGTCAGGAAGAGATTCGTCTTTCTTTGCTTTCTGCGCCGCATTGGAAGTGCGGATCTCTTTGAAAAACACATAGCACAGGACCACCAGTGCAGCAGCGGTAATGATACGGAGTATAATCCCGGAAGAACCTCCAAAAACGTTCAGACTGGGATTCATTGCCGCAGCCAGCCACCAGCCGCCAAGCAACAGGAAAAAGCCTCCGGCAACATAGAACACTTTATTTTCTTTCCCCATGCGGAAGATCAATAGGATTCCCGCAATCAGCCACATAGCTGCGTATACATAATTCATGACAACGTCCTCCTGATAAGCGATCAGAGTGAATAGGTATGGAAATATTCTAGCAAAAATGAGGAAAAGGGGCAATGCTTTCATCTTATAATTTGTGTCTGATCTTTAGAATTTTCATTCCTCTGCATCGTCCGGATAATATGGCAACAGCCCCGGCAAAATTTCCAGGGCTGTTTGGGAAGTTCGTGCAGCGCACTTCCCTTCCGGTTTTATTTGGTACGGCCATTCTGCTCAAAAAAGCTGTCCCAGTCAAAGTCATCCGAGTCATTTCTTTTGACTGGTTTCTTTGCAGAATTACTGTAAATATCGGCGCTTTCCTCGGAATCAGGAATGCCTGCACTTCCGCTGGAACTGATATCCGTATACGTTTCCTCTTCTGCTGCCCGGCGCGATACTTCACGGCGGGCTTCTTCTGTGCCGTAAGACATATCATCGTAGTAATCGCTGTACGGGTCGTTGTTCGGATCGTCATAATAACGGTATCCGTCATGATAAACATCATCATCCGCATCCGGATCATCCACCCCAAGCAGGTCGGCAGCCCCACGTGATGTGGATGATGCAGCCGTCATTTGCGGCTGCGGTTTTTTACGGCTGCCTGGGGCCAATTGAAAAAACTGACGGTAGATCACAAATGCGATCCCGGCAAGCGCGAGAAGAATACAGCCGATCCCAACGAAAAACAATGTGGATAATCCACCGTTTGAGGAATTCTGTGAGGGTGAGGAAAAAATACCGCCCACATCCGGCGTAGACTCTATGGAAACTGTGGGTGAAGATTCCTCTATTGAGGTCTCTGGTGCAGAGGAAAGCAACGGGTCTAAATCGCCCGGAGAAAATTCCGTGGGTCCTTGGGTATCCTCCGGTGCAGAAACAATGACATCCGGCGCCTGTGTAATGTTCGGAGAAGATGGCTGGTTGTTACCGCCATTTCCTCCAGACCCTTCGCCGCCTTGCCATTCATTTCCGGATTCGCTGTTCTCTCCAGACGAACCGTCTTCCCATTCGCTGCTGTCTCCGGATTCTCCTCCTTCTCCAGACGAGCCTTCGCTGGATTCCCCTCCTTCACCGGAAGAACTTTCCCCGTCTTGACCAGAGGAGCTTTCTCCACCTTGCCCGGAAGAACTTCCGCCGGATTCTCCGCCTTCACCGGAAGAACTTTCTCCACCCTGTCCGGAAGAACTTCCTCCCGAAGATTCACTGCCGGAACCTGTATTAAATGGGTCGTCAAAAGGATCACTGGAAGAAGGCGTGCTGGCAGGCGGAACACTTGCATCCGAGCCTCCTTCTGAGTATACGGGGAAATCGCCCTGTTCGCTGGTCGCCGGCGGGGTATCCGTAATCCCATCACCAGCAGACGGGGTTCCCTCCGTAGCAAAAACAGGGGTACTGTATGTGAGCACAAGCAGCGCAGCAAATACCGCGATTGCACGCTGTTGAAATTTCGTCTGAAATTGACGCATGAAAACCTCTCTCCTGTCAGGTATGTTTCTTTCGTAATGGCAGATAACCATATTCTTTATCATACCATATTCGGGTGGTGAAATACAATAACAAAAGGTTACGTCTTAAAAAAGAGGTTTGCCATGGAATGGGGCAGCCTCTAACTTTGTCGAATCGAGGACAAAATAGGAAAATGATAGCATCCAGCAATTTGTTGGAAAAGTTTTATGGAATCGTTGGATTACACAAACTGGCAGGCTTTTTCAAGCAATCTCTCTTGAATCCCTCACAAGGTTGTTGTCTTAAAAGTAGCAGATCCCGACAAGTTTTGTCAACGATAAAATGAACGGCTAACGCCGTCGTTGACAACCCTGTCGGGGTCTGCTAAATACGCAAACAGGAGGGCAAAAGCCAAAAATGCTTTTGCCCTCCCAATAGGTTGGGGGACGAATCTGCGACAAGTAACCCCAAAGTCCTGCTTGGCTAAGCTTGGGTACAAAGCCTAGCGCAAAATATCACCGAAAAAAGCATCTCAGTGACATCCGAGAGCCGTAACACGCTCCGCTCCTGTAAAGGAAAACCGCGGGCACCAAGATAGCTTTCCGACCGCCGGGCGTGGGTCACGACGCGTACGCGTCTTACGTGCAGTCTTAGTCTGCATGTAGGTCCGTATCAAGATTTCACCTTGACGTTTCCCCACATTATGCGGCCGTCTCTATTTCGAGGGCCTCTGACGTATCGATGGCAGCTTCCGAACTGGGCGAACTTCCTTCGTCCACATATGGCGAATCGTCGTCCCAGTAGGCATCTTCCTCTTCCCGATATACTTCTATCATCTCCATAAGCCGTTCCAGAGGAAGCGACAACTGGAAGCGGTTGTCCAGATACAGGAAGTATTCATCGCCAACACTGGTCTCACAGCGAAAGCTCACATGACCAAATGGCAGCTCTGTCGCTTCCAGACCATCTAAAATCCGGCGGCATTCCGCGACAAATCCTGCAGTATCCGTAAAGTCCCCGGCTAGTTCCAGACTGACATGTACAGAATCCCCGGAAGAAAAATCGATATCGTTATTCAGATTTTCCCACGGGATCGGACGGTTGATCGACACATAAACCTCCAGGGATGCAATTGCCGGGTCCCCGCCAAGCTGCTTGTAGCAGAGTTCTTCAGCACGGGACGATAGAATGTTTTCCGCCTCATACTGCTGCGGTCCCCAATAGGACAAAAACGTACCCATGGAAATCATTCCCGCACAGGCTGTGACAATCAGAAAACAAAATAATGCACTGACAAAATCATATTTAAACCGTTCGGAACGGAACAAAAAATGGCTGACTACGACCTCAATCCCCAACAGGCTAAGAATTACAGGGGAAAACCGCCTGACATACCCCAAATCAAA
>CALWKP010000168.1 GCA_944381295.1 uncultured Clostridia bacterium
TGTGTTATGCTGTCCCGGATGATGTGACGGAAATCGACTTTCCGGAAAGAGGAAGCGCAAAAGGATAACATCTTATAAACATGGGTCAAGCTTCACTTAAAAACCAAGACGCAAACAGAAAACAGCAAAAAAATAGCAGAGTCCAACAGGCTTGTCAACGATAAACTGAACGGCTGACGCCGTCGTTGACAAGCCTGTCGAACCCTGCTGAATGAGCAATCAGGAGGGCAAAAGCAAACCATGCTTTTGCCCTCCCCATTTTACAAAAATACTGGACGGAGGCTTTTTTGCTGTCCGGCGGCACGGCACCATTTTAGGCCTGCGCTCCAAAATAAATGTCGTACCACACCAGGAAAATATAGATGGTCCAAATTCTCCGGCTGTAATCGCGAAGTCCGTGGAAATGATCGTCCAGATATTTCACCAGTTCTTCTGTGTGGAAGAACTTCTTCGCTACCTCCGATTCAAACGCTTCCTTGACAATACGGTAATATTTTTCGTCTTTCAGCCATACGCGCGTGGGCACCGGGAACCCTAACTTCTTTTTCTGGGCCGTTGCTTCCGGCAGATGTCGCAGCGCCGCCTGCCGCATGGCATATTTGGTGTTCTTTTTATTGACCCGCAGCCGTTTCGGGATCGTCGCCGCGACCTTGAACACTTCTTTGTCCAGGAACGGGACCCGCAGTTCCAGCGAGTTTGCCATACTCATCCGATCCGCTTTCAGCAGGATATCTCCCACCATCCACATATTGATATCCAGATACTGCATCCTCGTCACATCGTCCAGGTCTTTTACCCGGTCATAGTACGGTTTTGTCAGTTCCTGCGGCCTTGTCGCAATCGACGGGTCTTTCAGGATCCTCCGCTTATCTTCATAGCTGAACATTTTGGCGTTCCCAATAAAGCTTTCATTGGTCGGAAGTTCCCCACGTGTAATGAACCCCTGTCCCACAAAATGACGCGGCACTTTCTGCACAAGCTTCCTCAGCCAGGTGCGCAGCCCTTGCGGAAGTTTATGGTACAACCGGAAAACATCCGGCTCATTGTACACCGTGTACCCGCCGAACAGTTCGTCTGCGCCTTCCCCGGAAAGCACCACCTTCACATATTCGCTCGCAAGCTTTGACACAAAATAGAGCGCAATGCAGGATGGGTCCGCCAGCGGCTGATCCATATGGTACTGCACCTTCCGAATATTTCCCCAGAATTCCTCGGAGGAGATCACCTTATAATGATGGTCCACACCAATTTTTTCCGACAGCCCTTTTGCCCAGTCGATCTCATTGTACCGCTCGCCGAAATCGAAACCGACCGTAAAAGTTTTCTGGTCGGCAAAATACGTCGATACATAACTCGAGTCCACGCCGCTCGACAGGAAACATCCCACTTCCACGTCGCTGATCTTGTGTGCATTGACCGATTCCTCGAATACTTTTTCGATGCGGTCTACCGCTTCCTGCTCCGTCAAGGTCTCATCCGGTGTAAAACGCGGTTCCCAATACCGATGGGTCTCCACTTTTCCGTCCCGATACCACAGGTAATGCGCCGGCATCAAACAATAAACACCTTCAAAAAAAGTCTCCGGCGGCGGCGAATACTGGAAGGACAGATAATGATTCAGCGCATTCTGGTTGAATTTCCGCTCAAATCCCGGGAATTCCAGAATACTCTTGATTTCCGACGCGTACAGGAAATGACCTTTCCACTGCGCATAATGGATCGGTTTGATGCCAAAAAAGTCGCGTGCCAGAAACAACGACTGGTCCACCGTGTTCCAGATCGCAAACCCGAACATCCCGCGCAGCCGGTTCAGCAGGCCTTCGCCCCATTGCTCAAATCCGTGTACCAAAACTTCCGAATCCGTCTGGGTATAAAACCGGTGCCCCGCTTGCACCAGCTCTTCCCGCAGATCTTTGTAATTATAGATCTCGCCGTTGAATGTGAGCACCAGCGAATGGTCTTCGTTATAAATCGGTTGGTCCCCTGACCCGGAAATGTCAATGATGCTCAGTCTCCGAAATCCCATCGATATGCTGTCGTCTTCGAATACCCCGCTGCTGTCAGGTCCACGATGTGTGATCTTATCCGTCATCTTGCGGATCACTTCTCCGCGGTCGACCACTTCCCCTGTAAATCCACATATTCCGCACATACTTTTCTGATTCTCCTAATCTCCGCCGCGTCAGGCGGTTCTCTTTCCTTCCCGGCGCAGCCGGTATTCCTTCTGTCTTTTGCCGTCCGTCAATCCTGGTATTCTTCCAGCAGGTTCGCGGCAAGCTCCTGGTCCACAACATCAAAGCCCGGACCATCTTCATAACGCAGGCTTTTCAAAATCTCTACCGATTTGTGATAGGCTTCCAGCGCTGTCCCCTGACGCACCGGATGCTCCAGACCTTCTACAAAGAAGGCAAATCCAATGTAATCCAGCGACTCATCCGCCGCCATAAAATATCCGGCAGTTACCTTGCACTGGTATTTCTTTTCCACCAGTTCCGTCAACGCCGATTTGACCATCTCTACCGCTACGTCATCCAATCCTGCGTCAAAAATCAGGATTTTTTCTTTCAGCGCGGCCAACGTCGGTACTTTCCGACGCATTACCTGTTCCATCTGCGGATATTGGCTCAAAATCCCGCTGAGTTCTTCCGAAGAGCTTCCCGGCGCAAGATAGATCATCAGACCTTTTGCCCTGTCATGATAAATCAGCGGATATACCATCTGGGCTTTATACCCGCATACCGGACACGTCCAGTCGAACAGCGTTTCCTCTAAAATCTGCTTTTGCAGTTCCGGGTTCGATACCGTTCCAATTCCAATCCACATCTGTCGTTTGCTCGAACTCCCGCACTGAGGGCATCCGATTTCCTTGCTGATACAAGTGGACAAACCCTTTCACCTCATTCCATAATCACGCCGCCGCCCAATACCAGGTCGCCCCGGTAAAACACAACCGCTTGTCCCGGCGTGACCGACCTCTGCGGTTCCCGGAACACGACCCGAGCGTTCCCGTCCTGCTGCGGGATGACTTCTGCGTCAGCCGGTTCCGCCTGATACCGGATTTTTGCCTGTGCCGAAAACGGCTGCTCCGGGTTTTCGAACGCAATCCAGTTGAGCGCCCCCGCCAAAAGCGAATCCCGGTACTGGCTCCCTTCCGGTCCTAACCATACGCGATTCCCCGCCGGTTCAATTTTCGTCACATACATGGGCTTTCCAAAACTTACGCCCAACCCTTTACGCTGTCCAATCGTATAGTAAGGGATTCCCCGGTGTTTTCCGAGGACATTCCCTTCGCTGTCTACAAACTCGCCGGGCTGCGGCGTCTTTCCGGTATATTTCCGCAAAAATGCACCGTAGTCCTTATCCGGAATAAAACAGATCTCCTGGCTGTCCGGCTTGTTCGCTACCGGGAGTTCCGCCTGCGCCGCCATCTCCCGGATCTGAGGCTTCGTATAGCCGCACAGCGGGAACAGTGTGGACGACAGCTGTTCCTGCGTCAGTGTGTAGAGCACATAGCTTTGATCTTTCCCGCCCGGTGCACGGTACAAAAGCCAGCGCCCGCCCTCTTTTGCGACATGCGCATAATGCCCTGTGGCAATATATTGACAGCCGAGCTCCTTCGCCGCTTCCAGCATCGCCCCGAATTTCAGGCTCCGGTTACAGGCAATACACGGGTTCGGCGTACGCCCCGCCGCATACTCCCCGGCAAAATAGTCGATTACATCCTGCCGGAAGCGTTCTTTGAGGTCAAGCACACGGTGTTCAATTCCTAATTTCCCGGCGACTCTTTTGGCATCCGCTGCATCCGCAGCGGAACCACAGCCGCTTTGCCCCGGGAGTTCCGGACGCAGGTCCATCGTCACTCCCATCACGTCATACCCTTGCCGCAGCAAAAGCAATGCGGCGACGGAGCTATCCACCCCGCCGCTCATCCCGATCAGAACTTTTTCCTTCATACACGGTCTCCATCGCGCAGGACCAGCAATCCGTCTTCCAGGAAGAACTGTTTCTGCCCGGATTCCACTGCTTTGAAATCGCCGTCCTTTTCCCGCAGGACCACGACGTTCGGACATTTTGCCCCTGCTTTTTCAATTTCTTCCCGCAGGCGTTCCGCCGCGTTCCCTGCCCGGGCACTGCATGTCAGCACCCCGTAAACGGTCTTGCCGATCAAATCGTATTCCCGCAGATAATCGTTCATGGCCGGCGGGACATTCCCTGCCCACACCGGTGACGCTACGATCTGCACCGGATACGCCCCGACATCCGTTTTCAGCGGACGGATATCCGTCGTCCCGCGATTCATGGCAAGATAGCCTCCGCGGGTGTACGCCGAGATCATGGAAGGCCGTACGATTTCCCGGATCTCCACAAAATCCGCTTTCAATTTTCCGGCCAGACGGCCGCATAGTTTTTTGGTCTTTCCTGTATAGGAATAACATACCACTAATGGTTTCATTGTTCCAACCCCTTTCACGGGCGGCGGGTGTCAGTTTTCAAATGGAATCACCCGGTTATCACTGTCGGTTCCGGCTTCCTGGACTTCTGGTTCCTCCTCCGGGATATCCGGCATCTCTTCCGGCATCTTGCCGGCGTCTTGCAGAATTTCCTCGTCGTCTTCCTCTACTCCGTCCAGTTCCCGCAGGTCTTTCAGGCTTGCCGCACTGTCATAGCCTTCTTCATACAGGCATTCCTCACAGTCGCTGCCGCAATCCGGACACCCTTCTGACTTCTGGGTACTGCAACTATTCTCGCAGCTACCCCCACATTCTTCATACGAGCAGCAGGCGCACGGGTCTTCTTCCTGTCCGTCCAGCTTTTCCAGATTCGCCACCGCTTTTCCGATCCGATGCGTCGCCTCTTCGATCTGGCGGAAACATGCTTCCGTTTCCGGCGTCGGCGCTTCGCTGTGATTGCGGTAATAATATTTCCCAAGGGCAATATACGCCCTGTTGCGCTTTTGCTCTTCATTGCGAATCAGGATCTTTGTCCGGTTGATTATCGCTGATTTCCGGTTCTTCTCCAGCACATAATCCACTACGCCGACAACACTATCCGCGATTTCGTCTAAAATTTTCATGGGTCTTCCTCCTTCTCTTCTTGGAATCTCCCTGTCCCGATGATTTTCCGGGTTTTCTCTTATTATATCGCAACTGCCCGGAAATTAACAGAACTATTTTATGAATTCGGAAGATCTTGCGCATATCGCATCGCTACCGCCTCTGGCGGGAGCCCTGTCAGTGCGGCTGCCTGCTCCACTGTCAGCTGTTCATATTCGTCCCGCAGCGTTTCCACATTTCCGTCCAGCAGCAGGTATGCCGCAAATAAATCGGCCTCCCCTTCCATGCGCCCTGCCGGGAATAAAGTCTCCTCCTCCAGAAAAAAACGGTTGACCCCGCTGTGCAGCAGGACATGTCCCAATTCATGCGCACAGATATATTCTTTTCTTGCCGGGTCCAACCCACGCCGCAATACGATCGCGGCACCGCCGTTCTTGACGTAAAACCCCTCTACGCTCTCCGGAAGTTCCTCTTCCAATACCGGGATCCCCATCTGGTCGCACAATTCCAACGGACTTCCTTGTCCATATCGCTGCCGCAGAGACACCGCAAGACGTCCCACACGTTCATACATTCTTCTTCACCTCCGGCGCCGCGACTGCCGCCGCGACCCGGATTGCGTCCACGATTCTCTTCCGCTCACTTTCCGTGACTGGCTTGCCGTGGAACATCAATCCCTCATAATCTTTCAGCGTACGGGTGAAATCGTCAATCATCCGGTCAAGTTCCCGACCTTCCGGAGCGCCCACAAGATAATCGATACTGCAATGAAATACAGATGCCATCCGGCGCAGGATCTCGTGATCGGGCTCCCGACGTCCCTGTTCATACATTCCCACGGCGGAAGCGGAAATTCCCAGTTTGATGGCCAGTTCCGCCTGGGTCAGCCCATTTTGACGGCGCATTTCCCGAATACGCTCTTTCATTCGGCGCACTTCCTTTCTTTACGATCGAGATTTTCCAGGTGATATCTATTGTACAACACATTTCGTGTTATCACAAGCAGAAACGAGCACACCGGATACAGAGTCCCAAAATTGTCCCTTTGCGGCCAATATTAGAACAAATGTTCTAATATCCCTTGTAATTTTTTCCAATATTTAGTAAACTAAAGCTATTGCATGGCCTTGCTGTTGTGGAGAGCATTGGCTTTGCCTGGATTTTTCAGAAAACATCGCACTCAATGAATCCAGCATAAGATTCGCCTACTCTTTAACTACACATTTCGTGTAACTTCTGTTTAATGAAAGGGGCAGGATACCATGAATTATCGCCAATGGGGCCAGGAATATTTGGAAGAAGCGGAACAAATCAAAGGAAAGGTCGATCAACTGCGGGAGCTTCTCCGCGATGATGAAGCCATCCAGGACCGCAACCTGATCTATCGGATCAACATGTTGTATTCCATGTATTTGGACTGTCGCAGGACCGGAAAATTCCTTCAGGAATACCGCGCCGAAGGGGATGGTGCACTATGACATTTACACGACGCCGGCGCCAGCTCAGTCTGGACGCATTTTTCCAGATACCGGCGGTTCCGGATACCTCGGATGAAAACAATCAGGCAGAACTGGAACGTCTCAAGCGGGCGCTGCGGTTGGCGATTCAGGAAGCTCTCACCGAACGCCAGCAGGAATGTCTGACACTTTATTATTTTGAAGGATGTTCCATGAAACAGACTGCGGACCGTTTGGGGATCGGGGAACCGACGGTTTCCAAACACCTCAAAAAAGCCCGTGCCAGATTAAAAGCCGTCCTGCGCTATTCTCTGGCATCTCCGCGGTTGTCCTAACAGTCTCCTCCGTCGAATCTCTGAAATTGAATCTTTCGCGGTTTTCTGGTATACTTCTTTCAGAACAACGGCTATGCCGGAAAGGGGGAACACCATGAAACCAACGTCATCCCAAAAAAACAGCCGTATTCTCTCCCGAATCATCATTTATCTGATGGCAATTCTGATCGGAATTGTTCTGGGACTCGGAATCTCCTTTGCAAGATCTTCCTACGGCCCGTTACCGCTCCTGTTGTTTCTGCTCTGGGCGTATTGTTCCATGCTCCTCCATATTCTCCTCCACGAAACGGGGCATCTTCTCTGTGGGCTGCTAACCGGTTACCGCTTTGTATCCTTCCGGGTGTTTTCGTGGGTATGGATCAAAAAGGACGGACGCATCCGCTGCCGCCGCCATTCCCTTCCGGGAACCGCGGGACAATGCCTGATGGGGCCGCCGGATCTTCCTCCGGACAAGATGCCTTATGTGCTTTACCATCTCGGCGGCGGCCTAGCCAACCTTCTGATCTCGGTGCCGGCGATCGTTTTAGCGGTACTTTTTCGGGAAATCCCGTTTGTTTTTGCTCTCCTGATGATCTTCGGCGCAATGGGAATCCTTTTCGCAATTACGAACCTTGTGCCGCTCAACGGGAAGGTTGCCAACGACGGCATGAATCTCTGGATGATGCGGAAACACGAGAGTTCCCGGCGAGCGCTGTGGGTCCAGCTGAAAGTGAACGAACAGCTTGCCCACGGCCTGCGTCTCCGGGACATGGACGCGGAATGGTTTCATTATCCGCCGCTGGAAACCATTTCCGACAGTATCACTGCGTTTTGGGTAGTATGTGCGGAAAGCAGGTTCATGGACGAGCATCGGTTTGCGGAAGCGGAGGCGCTGATTGAGATGCTTTGGGACAAGAATATCCCATTGTCGGAAGTACACCGGCGGCTGATCCTCTGCGACCAGGCTTTTTGTGCGCTGCTGGCGGGGCGGACCGAACAGGCGGCAGAAATTCTTCAGGAGAGAAAACAACAAAAATTTCTGTTGTCGATGCCAAATTTTCCGATGGTGCTCCGCACTCAATACGCCTTCGCGCTCCTGGCGGAAAACGATTCGGAACGGGCACAAAAGTTCCGGGAAAAGCTGGACCTCCTGCGCGACAAGGCCCCCAATCAAGGGGATTGGGAAAGCGAACGGGAACTTCTCCAATTTGTTGAGGAAGCCGCAGAAATCAAGTAATCCTTAGCAAGGGTACGCACGATTTTAGCGACGATAGGAAATTTTAGGGGTAGGGCTCTGTACTTAACGTACATTCGGAGGCTGTCTAGTCCATACTATCCATAATCATATGGGAGGGCAAAAGCATGGTTTGCTTTTGCCCTCCTGTTTGCTTCATCAGCAGACCCTGGTGGGTTTGTCAACGACGGCGCCAGCCGTTCATTTTATCGTTGACAAACCTGCCGGGGTCTGCTACATCAAGTCTTTCGCTTTCCCGTCAGATACCTTTTTACTTCTTCCTGTACCTGCCCTCCCATTAGGAACAATGCCGCCAGATTCGGCAAAGCCATCAATGCGTTGAACAGGTCACAGAGATCCCAAACCACTTGTAATTTCAGCAGACATCCCACTACCGCACAAAGTGCAAATAATCCCCGATAGACTGGGACAGCTTTTTGCCCGCCAAGATATCGTACTCCTCGTTCGCCGTAATAACACCAGCCAAGCATTGTTGCGAACGCAAACACCGTAATGGCTATCGCTACAAACGCTCCGCCCCATTCACCAAATACCGTTCCGAATGCTGCTGCGCTCAGTGCCGCCCCGTCCTTTCCGGAGCCGGAAACCCCACTCGATAAGATCACCAGCGCCGTTAAGGTACACATGACCAGGGTATCCAGAAAGACCTGAAAAATTGCCCACATGCCTTGTTCCACTGGTTCTTTTCCGGAACTGCTGGAGTGAGCAAGCGACGAACTTCCCAGACCGGCTTCATTGGTAAAGATTCCTCTTGATAATCCAATTCTGGCAGCCGCTGCTAGTATGGTGCCGCTCACACCGCCTGCCGCTGCCTGCAATCCAAATGCTCCGCGAAAGATTTCCCGAAAGGCACTCCCTACCATATTCCTGTTAGCAAACAGCACCACGATGCAGGCGGCAACATATCCAACGGCCATCAAAGGGACCAGTTTTTCCGTTACACGCCCCACTCGTTTCACGCCTCCAAGCGAAACCGCTAAGAGCAATACAGCAGCTATCGCTCCGCAAACAAGCGGCGGGAAGTGAAAACATTCCTGCATAGCCGCACCGATCGAATTGCTTTGCGCCATATTTCCCATCCCAAAGGATGCTAAAACGCACCCCACCGAAAATACGATCGCCAATGGTTTGGCATGAAGCCCGCGTTCCAAATAGTACATTGCGCCGCCCTGCCATTCCCCCTGCTTCCAGACTCGGCATTTGACGCCTAAAACGGTCTCAGCGAAAATGGAGGCCATCCCAAATACCGCGGAAATCCACATCCAGAAAATGGCCCCGGGTCCTCCAATGGTGATCGCGGTCGCCACACCGACAATATTCCCCGTACCAATGGACCCGGCCAGCGCCGTCGTCAGGGCCTGAAAGGGGGAAAGCCCTTCTTCCTGGGACTGTTTCCGGCAAAATATTTTACATATAGTATTTTTTATCCACAAGATACAATGAGTAAACTGAAAAAAATTCAGGCGGAAGCTTAAATTCAGTCCCGCCAATAAAATTAAAGCCAGTACAGGCCATCCCCACAACACCGCGTGCAGACGCTCTACCAGGTTTTCCAACGAAGCTTCCAGCATGGCGATCCCTCCGGAATATGGATATGTTCCGGAAAAATATTTCATACGTTTTGGATAGTATTCGACAAAAATTACATTTCGTATTTTAAAATCATTTCTCCTTTTTCGATCGCTTGTTATAGAAGTCCTCTGGCAAGCACACCGGAATATTTCCTGTGCTAGCGGCAGATTCTCAGGAAGAGAAAAAACATTTGGTCATCGCCTCGCAGCCAGACGAAATCGCCATGCTGACAAACAGACCTTCCCTGAAAGATCTTACTGTTCCAACAGCTCCATTGTTTCTTTTCCGCAAAAACCCCGGAGAGGTTCCCATAATTGGAAACTTCTCCGGGGTTTCATTTTGCTTATTGCGCAACAATTTTTTAATCCGCTAATTTATTTTCTACGAGATCAGCCGCCCATTTTACTGCGGTCTCAATATCAGCGTCGGTGACTTTCCCCTTGGAAAACAGCGAATGTTTGACACGAATCACCAGCGTGTCGCCAGCAACATTAACGCCATTCGCCTTCAAAGTGCTCTTTACTGCATCCAGTTCCGAAATATTTCCTGTTCCGGACACCACATAGAAAGCAACATTCTTCGCTCTTTGCGGAGTCAAATCCTTGCAGAAATCAACAACAGGCTTTTCAATCTTCTTATCGGTGTCGATCCCGATGAAGATGATCTTCTCTGACTCACACGGATAGGCTGGCGGGATCTGATCTGACACACAACGGTAAATCTCGCCAAGACGTCCGGCGATCTGGACAGCGTTCCCGTTCTTTGAATAATGCATGGATTTTGCTTTCATGTAAATTCCTCCCAAATTATACTTTTCCTTCTTTTTTCATTATAGCATAAATATTATGACGATAAAATATTATAATTTGTAAATAATTTTTAAATTCTTATAATTCGGCAGGAATTTTCCATTTTCTCTTATAGCTGCAGCCAGGAAACATAGGGTACCAAATCAATACGGTTGGAATACAAAAGGAATAAGTTATACAGGAACGCTACGGTTGCAACACCTGCGATTCCCCAATGATATAAGTTCATCCGGTTGTTATGCTGGATATTCATTTGCCGGCGCGCTTTCAGTTCTGCTTTATGGCTTGCCTTATCCTTTGTTTTTTGTGTCTCCGCTTCTTTTCCAAGCTTAGTTTCCTGATCCGGCAGCGCACACGCAAGCATTTCCGGAACAAACAGGATCGCCGGTGTAAAGAACATCACGCCAAACCGCTGGAACAGGAAATGTTTGCACGTCATGATGAACAGGAACGCCCCGAATACCGCAAAATTCGCATAAACCAGATTGTTTGGATTCCGTTTCAGCAGCAATTTCAGCAGGATCACCGCCATAATTCCGCACAACACCGGTACCGCTGCCGTTTGCCAGTTGCGTGGGTTCATATAATACTGGCCTTCCCAACTGGCATAGAATTTGAACAATCCCAAAGTATTGGTGATGAAGAAAAAGATCTCCCAGGAAAAGATCAGGATCAATGCCGTTGCGCCTGAATACGCCAGCAGGGATTTCCAGTTCAGCGGGATCCGCGCCACAAAATAGAGCGGCAGCATGACAAGCAGGCTCTTGTGGAATGTTGCAGCCAACAGCACCAGCAACAGATACGGCACCAATTTCTTTTCACGGATATAATGCATAGCGAAAATGAACACCGCGATTCCCAGAGACTGACGGATAAAACTCATGGAGTTTCCATAAAATCCGAACCCTACATACACCAGCATCCCGATCCACGGAATAGAACAGTATTTGTATAGTGCCACCGCTGTCAGCGTCGTTGACAGCACCGCAATGACAAACATCAGGACCCGTACGTCATGAGTGACCAAGGATACCAGATAATTGATGAGACTGTAACTGATCTCGATCAGGTAGTCGTTTTGCGGGCTGAACACATACGACAGTCCGTTTTCGCATACCCGGCTGAAATACGGCGCATACACAAAACGGCGTATATCCGTGCGAAGCCGTCGTGATCGCGACGGGCGGGCTCTCTTATCCTTCGACGGGCTCCACGGGCGACGGGCTGCGCTTTGCAAAGAGTCTG
>CALWKP010000169.1 GCA_944381295.1 uncultured Clostridia bacterium
CCGCTCGTCATGCCACCCCTCTTAGGGGTGGTCATGACTTTGTTAAAGAAAAGTCGAATAATCAGAAAAGTTTTCTTTTATTACAATTTTAACCGTTTATAGCACTATGAATCAGAAGAATAATAAACTGATTGAAGAGTTGTGCCGGGATAATACCAATTCAAAATTTCCTGATAAGTTGATCCTTGCTCTGCCATATAAGCAGCTCCTGTTTGGCTCATACCTACACCGTGGCCATAACCTTGTACCGTAAATTGAAATATTCCGTCTTGATAGAATGTCTCAAAATGTGAAGAGCGAAGCCCAAAAGCAATCCTTAAGTCCTCTCCATCCAAAGTAATGTCACCACAATCTACTGTATGTACACTTCCAGAAGCAGTAAAAGTCCAATTTGAAAACCAGGTTTTAGGGTCATCATTAAGTTGAACTTGAGGCCATCTTTGTTGGAGTGCGTTTTTTACTTGATCAGAGGACAGTTCTTTGACAGTTTCATACCCTTCTGCAAATATATCACCAGGACTTGAGACTGGAATCAGATAGTCTATGTCGCCTCCCCATACCTCCGAACAAGCTTCGGTATTTCCTGAAGAAATTGCATGATATACCGAAAGCGCAAGTTCTCCTTGATATTGTAAGGTTTGTCCATAAACTTCATCGATAATTCGATCAAGAATTTCAAAATACTCTTCGGATTGTTTTCCAAAGCGAGATTCCATCTGTTCTCTTGTGACATATACCAGCCAGTTTTCTGTATTTGCAGTAAAATGAGCTCCTTTGAGACTCTCTGAAGGCTTGGCCTCCTGTTGAGCGCGCAACCGACTATAATAGGTGTAAGCAGCAACTGCTTGCGCTTTTAAGGCTTCCTCAGACCATGTGGGGGGCATTTCTGTTACGATAGCCCCATAATAAAATTCGCGGTCGGAAACTTCTAAAATTTTTCCGGAACTTTCATCCAGAATGCGAAAACAAGAAAGTTTTTCTTCAGATTCCTGTGAAGGTTTTCCGCTGTCAGTGGGAGAGGAGTCGATTTCAAGGGAGGAAGAATTATCGGATTGGGAAATTTCAGATTCTGTTTTTGGAGCAGCTGCTGCAACGCAAGGTAAAATTAACAGAAGGAAAAAAAGAATAGATAACAAAAGAAATTTTATTTTCATGAATTTTCTCCTTTATTAAATTACATATTTTCATGCGAGATTATTCAAAAATGGCATGACTAAAAGCGTATAGAGGAAAATAAAAGAAAAAAATGAAATATTAAACAAATCTTATTGCAAGAAATATTGCTCTTTGTAGGTTGTTCTATTGACTTTGCCTATACGCTGTTATAAAATATGCAGTAGAATCGAGAAATAGAAATGGGAAAATGCCGGCGCAGAAATTGGGCCGGCACTTGTGTCGCAGAAATTGGAGAAAAATCAAAAATTTCTGTCTGCAAGAGAGGAGAAGGAAAGCTTTATGACAACGAAACGCTCAACTTTAGAAGAACTTTGCAATGAATTCCGTGCAAATACGAAAATTCCACCGGAAAAATTTGAATTATATCAGGTGAAACGGGGATTGCGTAATCCGGATGGAACAGGTGTCATGGCAGGATTGACATTGATCTGTAATGTACATGGTTATTTAATCAATGATAGCGAGAAAGTTCCGGATAAAGGAAAATTAACATATCGTGGAATTGATATTACAGAAATTGTAGATGGATGTGCAAAAGATAACCGATTTGGCTACGAAGAGGTGGCTTGGCTTTTATTATTTGGAAAGCTGCCAACCAGCGCTCAACTAGAAAAATTCCGTGACGTTTTAAATAGTTCACGAGAATTGCCGGAATATTTTGCGGAAGATATGATCATTAAGGCTCCATCGAAAAACGTTATGAATAAATTGGCAAGATCTGTGCTTGCTTTGTATTCGTATGATGATAATCCGGAAGACAGTTCGCTGGAAAATAATATGTATCAGGCAATTCAGTTGATTGCACGCATGCCTACGATTATGACCTATGCTTACCAAGTGAAGCGCCGTCATTTTGATAAAGAAAGTATGTTTTTCCATCCGCTTGATCCCAACCACTCTACCGCAGAAGCTATTTTGAATGCGATCAGGCCGGACAGGCAATTTACAGATGAAGAAGCAAAGCTGTTGGATTTGTGCATGATTTTGCATGCAGAACATGGCGGCGGAAATAACTCTACCTTCACAACGAGAGTATTGTCATCTTCTGGTACCGATATTTATTCAACGATTTCAGCAGCAATTGGTTCTCTGAAAGGACCAAAGCATGGCGGAGCAAACCATCGGGTCATGATGATGATGCAAGACCTAATGGAGCATGTCCAAAATTGGGAAAATGAGGATGAAGTTGCTGGCTATCTGGAGAAGATTGTCCGGAAAGAGGTTGGAGATCACTCTGGGCTGATCTATGGGATGGGACACGCAATCTATACGTTATCCGATCCAAGAGCAGTGATCCTGAAAGAAAAGGCAAGAAAACTTGCGGAAGAAAAAGGAATGAACCAAAAATTTGACCTTTTTGAACGTGTAGAACGTCTGTCACCACAGGTGTTTGAGCAAGTAAAAGGAGATAGTAAGGTAATTTCTGCAAATGTAGATTTTTATTCTGGCCTGGTCTATGAGATGTTGGGGATTCCAAGCGATTTGTATACACCGATGTTTGCGGTGTCGCGGATAGCAGGATGGTGCGCCCATCGTATGGAAGAAATGACCACAGGTGGTAGAATTATTCGTCCTGCCTACCGGTCGCTTTCCAAGGGGAAGAAATATGTTCCGCTGCAAGACCGCTGATTACCGGGAAGGAGCATGGATGAAACGGTGAAAAAAGTGTATGCATGGTGCCTGTTTTTAGCATCGTTGGTAATAGGGTTTGGCGTTCGAGTGGTTCAGCAATTGTTTTTGGTGAATCAGGAGACAGGTTTCTATACAGATGGTAATATAACATCGATTATTGTCAGTTTGTTTTTGATTCTTGGTGTAGTTGGAGTACTTCTTACCTGCCAAATGAACCGAAAAGAATTTCCGAATGAGTATATACCACAACAGTCCCGCGTGACAGGAGGGGTTGCCTACCTTACAGGAGCTCTGCTTATTGTGCAGGGAATTGCTACTTTATTTCGGGTGGGAACTTCTCATACAGAAGGCCTTTCAGAAGCAGAATTAGTTGCATCCGGTGTACAGCATCCAATTTTGTATAGTATCCTTGCCCTAACTGGAATTGCCGCAGGGATCATAGTTCTTGTGGAAGCAAGTGGATTTTGGTTGGGACGAAATCCTTTGCGCGCAGTACCAGTAGCCACACTAGTTCCGCAGCTGTGGGGTTGTATGGGTCTTGTGATATTATTCATCAAATTCACGGAAGTAGTGAATACAGATGAAAATATTTACCTGATTTTATCCATGGTGTTTTTGCTTCTGTTTTTCTCAGCGCAAGCAAAGCTATTGGCGGGGATTGAGGAAAACCGTAATATGAGATTGGCTTATGGATTTGGTTTGTCAGCGATATTGTTGGGAGTGGTCACTGCCGCACCGGATATCATTGCATTTGTCATAGGCGCGCAGCAGGCGGATGGATATTTGATGTTAGACAGGATCATGATATTTGTATTGAGTTGTTATGTGGGAGCCTTTTTATTTTCCCAAAATGAGATTAAAAATTGGCTTCCAAGCGTTAATCATACAAAACATTCCACAATTTAGAAAAAATTTAAAAATCCAGTTAAAAATATGTCAATTGACTTGTAAAATCGTGTTGAATGCTATAAAATAAGTAGAAGGATATGTAATCTCAATTTATCATATTTAGGAGGTACAAATTTTATGGCAATCAAAATTGGCATCAACGGTTTTGGCCGTATCGGCCGCTTGGTTTTCCGTGCTGCTGTTGCGGCTCCGGAAAAATTTGAGATCGTAGGCATTAACGATCCGTTCGTCGATGTAGACTATATGGTCTATATGGTGAAGTATGACACAATCCATGGCAAGTTCCAGGGCTGCATCAAGGCTGAGGACGGCAAACTGGTTGTTAACGGCAAAGCGATCAACGTTTATGCTGAAAAGGATCCTTCCCAGATTCCGTGGGGTTCTATCGATGCAGAATATGTTGTAGAATCCACTGGTGTATTCTGCACCACAGAGAAGGCTTCCGCACACATTGCCGGCGGCGCAAAGAAAGTTGTCATTTCTGCTCCTGCAAAGGATAAGGAAACCCCGACTTTCGTGTGTGGCGTCAACCTCGACAAGTATACTGCTGACATGAAGGTTGTTTCTAACGCTTCCTGCACCACCAACTGCCTTGCTCCGCTGACCAAAGTAATCAATGACAAGTTCGGCATTGTGGAAGGTCTCATGACTACTGTTCACTCCACCACCAACACCCAGAAGACTGTTGACGCTCCGTCCATGAAGGACTGGAGAGGCGGCCGTGCTGCTGCTGGCAACATTATCCCGTCTTCCACCGGTGCTGCAAAGGCTTGCGCTCTGGTAATTCCGGAAGTAAAGGGCAAGTTGACTGGTATGGCAATGCGTGTTCCGACCCTGGACGTTTCTGTTGTTGACTTGACTTGCAGCCTTGCAAAGCCGACCACCTATGAAGAGATCTGTGCAGCTGTGAAGGAAGCTTCTGAGAACGAACTCAAGGGCATCCTGGGCTACACCGAGGATATGGTTGTATCTTCTGACTTCATTGGCGATCCGCGTACTTCCATCTTTGATGCGAAGGCAGGTATCATGCTGAATGACCACTTTGTAAAGCTCGTATCCTGGTACGACAATGAGTGGGGTTACAGCAACAAGGTCCTCATGCTCATCGAGCATATGTATGAAGTGGACCACAAATAAGAGATCTGCTGAATAAGCAAACAAACAGCCGCTATGCGAAAGCATAGCGGCTGTTTTGCTTGTGTATTGAAAACCCCCGGCTGTGCCGGGGAGTTGAAAAAAGCTTTAGCGTTGCAAAGGAAAGAAAACCTCCTTTTGATACAATAAAGATGCGGTCTGCCAACTGCACGAAAGTATCAAAAGGA